>DUSJ01000318.1 GCA_012842645.1 Clostridiaceae bacterium
ACAAAAAGCATGTTGCGGAAATCGTCATAAGTATGCCTACAGGTACCAGCAATCCCGGGCTTCTCTCGCCGAACAGGTACAGAAGGAAAAGTCCCACGGCAGGTGCGGCAATGTATGCGGGCCAAATATATCTTTCGAGGAAAGGAAACATTTGTCCTATCATAAGGGTTGCGCCTATGGTAAGCAGCGTTCCTCCCGGAACAAGGAAGCCGGCTCCCTGCGGCCTCCTGGTAAAGTATCCCAGAAAAAAGAACAGGGATATCATAATGATGATAGTTGGCCAGGTCAGCTTGAATATCCACGAAAACGTAAGGAACCCGATATTCCCGAATATGGCCAGAATACCGATTATAATGAGCACCGCGCCTATTATATATTTTGAACTGTTTTTCATAACAAACTCCTCCGCTTGGTTTCCTATCATGAATTATAATTGACCAATATGATAAAACAATAGGGCGGCAATTAGAATTAGATTAGAAAACAGTAATTTTTATTGGGGTTGTCATTCTGAACGGAGCAAAGCGCAGTGAAGAATCTCAAGGCTCGCATTCCTCTTGTAGCCCAATCCTTCAGTGCTGCGAAGCAGCACTCAGGATTGGGTAGAAAGTTATGTAGCCCGCCCTTAAGTGCTGCAAAGCAGTACTCAGGGCGGGAGATCGCTTTTTCATGGCTCTCACAGTATCAACATGGCATCCCCGAAGCTGAAAAAGCGGTATCTTTCCCGGATGGCTTCCTGGTAGGCGTTCAAAATTGTCTCTCTGCCTGCGAATGCGCTGACAAGCATAATCAGCGTGGATTCAGGCAGATGGAAGTTGGTCACAAGGGCATCGATTACCTTGAACTTATATCCCGGGTAGATAAAAATATCGGTTTCCCCTTCTCCGGGAAAAACCTTTCCGTCATCTGACGACGAGGTTTCAAGGACTCGCACGCTGGTCGTGCCTACCGCCACCACACGGTTCCCTCTCTCTTTTGCCCTGTTTATCATGGCACAGGCTTCGGGACTGATATGGTAGTATTCCTTATGCATATGATGCTCGAGAATGTTCTCGGTCTTTACAGGTCTGAACGTTCCCAGTCCTACATGAAGGGTCAGTTCGGCTATTTCAATCCCCTTCTTCCTGAGCTCGCCAAAAACCTCTTCCGTAAAATGGAGACCTGCAGTAGGCGCGGCCGCCGAGCCGTTTATTTTCGAATATATTGTCTGGTACCGCTCTTTATCCTCAAGGGTGGCATGGATGTACGGAGGAAGCGGTATTATGCCTACCTTGTCAAGGACTTCCTCAAACACCCCGTCATAGTAAAACCTGACTATACGGTTTCCGCCTTCGACTATTTCAAGTATCTCGGCTTTCAACTGGCCGTTGCCGAAAACAAACCTGCTTCCGGGTTTTGCGATTTTCCCCGGTTTCAGGATAACCTCCCATACGTTGGCCTCTATCCTCTTAAGCAGTACAAATTCTATTTTTCCCCCGGTTTTTTCTTTCTCTCCCAGGAGACGGGCAGGCATCACCCGGGTATTGTTTATGACAAGACAGTCACCTGCCGACAGATACCCGGGAAGATCCCTGAAATGCCTGTGTTCGATCGTCCCAGTCTTTCTGTCCAACACCAGGAGCCTTGACATGTCCCGCTTTTCAGCGGGACTCTGGGCGATAAGCTCCTCAGGCAGGTCATACCAGAAATCCTTAAGCTTCATAATAACCTCGTCAATAATTCATTGCTGCGCTCAATAAACCTGGCCATGGCTTCAGGCTCAAGCCCCCTGTGATTGAGCAGGGCAAGGTCGTATACATGGCTTGCAGCGAAAATTGCGTCTTCTTTCCTATTCTCTTCATCATAGAGTTCCGCTATTCTCCTGATGATCCTGTTGCCGCTGTTGAGGACCAGTGTTTCTTCGGCAGGGAAAAGTTCATCGGCATTGATGCCCCTGCCGAAGGTGCGGCTCATTTCCCTGAAACGTCTCGATTCTTCCGAAAGAAGGATTATTGCAGGCGTTGATTCACTCTTCAGGCTTTCTACCCTGATCTTGAGCTTTTCTGTTCCTGTGGCTTCCTTAATGATCTTTTCCAGCTTTTCCTGGAGTTTTTTGATATCATCTTCAGCGCTGTCCTTATCCTTCATGCTGTCTATTATGTCCGAATCAACGCTCAAAAACCTGATATCCTTGTTCTGCATCTCCAGGAAGCTGATAAAGTGTGAGTCTATCAGGGCATCAAGGATTACGGCATCCCTGTTGTTGTTTTTGAACATCCGGACATACTGGACCTGCTGCTTCTCATCGCTCACATAGTATACCTTCCTGTCGGGACTGCCGTTCAGGTATTCATCGAGGGTAACGTATCTGCCGTTGATAGTCTTGTATATGATTATATTCTTAACCTTTTCAAAGAACCTGGATTCCTTCATGCAGCCATACTTGATGAATGGATTGATATCATCCCAGTATTTCTCATAGCTCTCCTTGTCCTTCTTGTAGAGGAGCTGCAGCTTGTCGGCTATTTTTTTCGTGATATGGGCAGATATTTTTTCAGCATATCCCTCGTTCTGCAGGAAGCTCCTCGATACGTTCAAAGGCAGATCAGGGCAATCCAGGCAGCCTTTAAGCATAAGCAGGAATTCGGGTATCACTTCCTTTATGTTGTCGGCAACGAAGACCTGGTTGTAAAACAGCTTTATCTTGCCCTCGAGGGTCTCGAACTCATGCCTCAGCTTGGGAAAATAGATTATGCCCTTCATGTTGAAGGGATAATCCATGTTGATATGGATCCAGAACAGCGGATCATTGAAATCCATGAAGACTTCATGGTAGAAATTCCTGTATTCTTCATCGGTACAGTCCCTCGGATTTTTGAGCCAGAGCGGGCTCGTATTGTTTATGGGTTTTTCCTCTTTTTTCTCCTTATCCTTCTTCTCGTTCTCATCCGAAAGGTAGATCTCATACTGCAAAAATGCAAAGTATTTTTTCAATATTTCGCGTATCTTCCAGGTGTCAAGGAATTCCCTGCTGTCATCCGAAATAAATAATGTTACTGTAGTTCCAACTTCCTTCCTGTCTGATTCGGACATGGAATACTCGGTGTCGCCTGAGCTTTCCCATCTCACGGCGGCAGCTCCAGGTTGGTAAGACAGCGTATCGATCCTGACCTTGCTGCTGACCATGAATGAAGAGTAGAATCCCAGCCCGAAATGCCCGATTATCTGCTGGTCATCGGTCTTGTCCCTGTATTTCTCGATGAAATCCTTCGCGCCTGAAAAAGCTATCTGGTTTATATATTTTTTGACCTCTTCCCCGGTCATGCCGATGCCGTTGTCTGAAATTGATATGGTTCCCGCTTCCCTGTTGACAGTTACGTCTATGCGCGGCTTATAGCCTTCCGGAAGAACAGCCTCGCCGATATCAGACAGCTTTTTCAGCTTACTTATCGCGTCGGAAGCGTTCGACACCAATTCCCTCATGAAAATGTCCTTGTCCGAGTAGAGCCATTTTTTTATTATTGGGAATATATCTTCCGTCTGGATTGAAATACTTCCTTTTTCGTTTATCATAAGCGCATATACCTCCTGTGTTCTTCTTGGGATACCATGGATAATCATAATATTATGGTCAGGGAATGTCAACAATGAAATTAGCACTCTCACAATGAGAGTGCTAATATTTCAAATGTGTTCAGGAATATCTATACTGCCTGGGTTTCAGCCAGTTTATCATCATCTTCAAGGTTATCCAGAAGCTTCAGCTGCGATTTTATCGTGCTTTCAATTTTTACCTTGTACGCGTTGAGATCCCGCCGGATCCTTTCATATTCAAACTTGACTCCTAAAACTTCCTTATGGGCGTTATCTATTATCTGCTGGGCTTTCAGTTCGGCTTCCTTCACTATGTTATCCGCATTGTTCCTGGCATTGGAAATTATCTCTTCGCTGGTCTGCTGGGCGATGATAAGGCTGTTGTGGAGGTTATTCTCTATTGTCTTATAATACTTCACTTTTTCCTGTGCTTCTTCCAGCTTTTCTTTAAGCTTTGCGTTCTCCCTGATCATTTCGGCCATATCTTCAACAACCTTCATGATCACATCCTCGACCTGAAGAATGTTGTAACCGAACAATGATCTTTTGAAAGCAATGTTCTGAAGGTCATTCGGTACGAAATTCACAGTCACACCCCCCATGAGTTTAAATAAAAATCAAACCAGCCTTTTTAAGATCACATTTACCAGGTATAGCAATATAACCAGAAACAATGGCGAAAAGTCAAACCTGAGCGGTTTTCCGTCCTGCCTTTTCAGCAGCTTCCTGACCGGTTCAAGCAGCGGTTCCGATATGCTCTGGAGAAATCTGAACGGCCAGCAATCCCGTTTTATCAATATAAACTCGCAAGCAACCCTGAATACAAGCACTACCTGCATTACGCTGATGACCGAACGCAAAGCTATGATAAATGCCCGTATTACGCTCATAGTTTACTTGACCCAGGAAAATACGCCCTTATTTTTCATCTCATCCTTCAAATCGCCCGTAATTTCTATGGACGCCGGCGTTGCAAGGAATATTCCGCTTGATATCTTCTGGATATCGCCATCAAGGCAATAAACAGCTCCGCTTAAAAAATCCACCATTCTTTGAGCAAGAGGAGTGTCTACACCTTCCACATTCATAATGACAGGCTTGTTGGATTTGAGATGATCGCAAAGCTCGCGTGTTTCGAGGATACTTTGAGGCGACAGAACAACGACCTTGAGATTATTATTGTTGTTCATGTTCAGAACTTTGCCCTGGGAATTCTTTTTTTGGGAAACAGTTCTTTCGGCCTTCTGCGGCGGAGCGCTTTCGACTACTTCATCCTCGTAGATTTCGTCTTCATCCACGTTTGTTTCCCATCCAAAGAAATCAAGGACCTTCTCCATCATTCTTGCCATAAGTACCTTCCTCCAGTTTTCATTAGTAAAAATTTCGTCAGCCCTGATGGCTAATATATTCTCTCTCCATATATCGCGCTGCCGATTCTTACAATAGTAGCTCCTTCTTCAACGGCTATTGCATAATCTCCGCTCATACCCATGGAGAGTTCTTCCATACTGATATTTTCTATCCTTTCCCCTGCGATGTCAACCGATAATTTTTTCAATTTTCTGAATATGTGCCTGACTTCCTCAGGTACGTTGGTATACGGTGCTATTGTCATTAAGCCCCTAACATTAATATTACCCATTTTTGAAATACTTAACAAAAAATCTTTCAAATTTTCCGGGGCAATCCCTGCCTTGGTACTTTCTCCGGACACATTGACCTGTACAAGGACAGGGAAAACATAGCCTATTTTCTCTCCCCTGGCCTGCAGGGCCTCTGCAAGGGATATCCTGTCAAGTGAATGTATCAGGTATATCCGCCGGTCAAGATACTTAACCTTGTTGGTCTGAAGCCTTCCTATAATATGCCAGGAGCAGTCTCTCTTAACTATATCGGACTTCCTGATATATTCCTGAACCCTGTTTTCACCAAAATGGGTAATACCATAGTCGTAGGACTTTTGCATTATCTCGGGTTCAACCGTTTTTGTCACCCCAAGGAGCAGGATCTCGTCAGGATTTCTGCCAGCCCTCGCTGCCGCTTCGGCGATATTTCTTTTTACGCGTTCGATATTAGTTTTAAGTTCCTGATCGCTGATCACTTGTCTATCACTTGACCTTCCATAATGTTTTTAGGATTGACAAGGTAGATATCAAAAATATTCACGCTGTTTTCTGTATCGGTCGCATCGATGTTTTCTATTATAGCGTAATTGTCCTGTCGGGCCGCTATTTTAACGCGCACATACTTTACTTTGTTCATCCTCAGTATGGCCAGGTCAGCGGTATCGTCAACATCATTGATATTGAACAGGCTCCTTATCGGTATTTTCATTCCGGTAACGCTTTTTGTGAAAATGTTGCCCCTGACCGTCCTGAAGTCCATGGTGCTTTCTATCTGCTCTGTCATACGGGCGGTAAAGATCTGGTAGTCGTTATCCTTTTCTCCTGTTTTCTCAATAGTGACAGGAATCCTTTCGTCAATGCCTTCGATCTCTATTTCGAAGGTCACTTCCCTGTCATTGAGCTTCGCTTTTTCATACAATAATGATATTTCGCTTCCCTGTTCCACCGGGACCCTGAATGTCAGCCAGCATTTGTCGTTGGAAATTATCTTCCCGAAAGGTTCATTCTTTTTGACGCTAATTTCGGCGGGAGTCAGCGATTTTTCGTTTTCTGTCGCCCCGGCAAGGGTTTTTTCGATATCTTCGGAATTTATAATGTACCTGTTTTCCGGGGTAAATGTTTCTTCATAACCGTCGCACTTATATAATACCACCCCGGATTTGGACGAGATTATGCTCTCCACCGATTTCTGCATATTGCTCCTGAGCCTTTCAAGCTCTTTTTTTTCTTCTTTCAGTTTGTCTTTCAGCGCGTCATCCTCAAGCATGTACCGTGCCCTTGCTTCGAGGATCCTGTCGATGCTTGTCCTGATATCATCGGCGCCGCTAAGATCCCCTGAGTTTGACAGGTCGGTAAGCCTTTTTACCTGTGTTTCGATGGCAGATTTCC
>DUSJ01000319.1 GCA_012842645.1 Clostridiaceae bacterium
ATAGAGAAGATGTGCAATAACGTAAGCCTGGGGAAAAGAGGATATATCTATATAATTGACAAGTACGGGAACATGGTTTATCACCCTCAGCAGCAGATGATTTATGCGGGCCTGAAAACCGAGAATACAATGGATGCGTTAACGAGGGAACCGGGAACTTATTTCGAGGATTTTGACGGCGAAAGAAGGATCATGACCATAAAGAATGTCAGCTACTCGGGATGGAGAATTGTAGGCATAAGCTATGTGGACGAACTGGTGACCAACAGAAAACATTTCAACAGGTTCATCATGTTTATTTCTATTTTTGGCGTTATCTTCGAAATGATGGCGTCCATGTTTATATCCTATAAGATATCACAGCCTGTAAAAAGGCTGGAAAATAAGATGAAGAGATTGGAAAACGGCGATTTCAACATCAGCGTCGAGGAAAAGGGCGAAGACGAAGTCAGGCAGTTATCCAGGACATTTAACATGATGGTCGGGAAGATCAAGATGCTGATGGATCAGATCATAACTGAGCAGGAAGAAAAGAGGAAAAGCGAGCTTAAAGCGCTCCAGGCGCAAATCAATCCTCATTTCTTATACAACACACTGGATTCGATCATTTGGATGAATGAGAATCAAAATTACGAAGGCGTAACCGTAATGGTCTCGGCACTGTCAAAGCTATTCAGGATAAGCTTAAGCAAAGGCCAGGAAGTTATCAGTATAGCCGATGAACTGGAGCATGCCAGGAGCTATCTGACAATTCAAAAGATGAGATATAAGGATAAATATGATTATTTCATAGATATAGAACCCGGCCTTGAATCGGAAAGAACACTTAAGCTGATCCTTCAGCCCATTGTTGAGAACGCTATTTACCATGGGATCGGTCCGCTGAATGAAAAAGGTATTATCAGAATATCCGTGAAATCAGAAGGTGACAACATTCTTTTCCAGGTCACCGACAATGGTTATGGGATTAAACCCGAGATACTCAAGAATTTACTGTCCCAGGAATCTACGAGTTATCACAGCGGCGGTGTGGGATTGAAGAATGTTAACGAAAGGATAAAGCTGTTCTACGGGGAGGAGTATGGAATTGAGATTTTAAGTGAAGTGGATGTCGGTACTACCGTTAATATTCGTATACCAAGAAAACCTTTTCAAGAAGGAAGGTAGCCATGAAATTTACTAGGAAAACGCTGTTTGTTGCATTGTTCATTTTGATCCTGCTGCCATCGGGCTGCATCAGGGAAAGTTTAATGACAAAAGATGATCCGGTACATATTGAAGTGATAGTTAAAAACCGGGTTGCTCCTTTTTTTTCGGTTGTTAAAATGGGTGCCGACGCAGCAGGAAAAGAACTTGGAATAAGCGTTCATTTTGACGGCCCAACGGATGAAAAGGAAATTGACGAGCAAATAAATATAGTTCGTAAGGCGATTGAGTCAAAGGCAGACGCAATTGTCCTGGCGGCATGTGATTATGAGAGACTGGTAGATGTCGTCCATGAGGCAATAGCTGAGAAAATACCTGTAATAACCATTGACTCGGGACTTAACTCAAAAAAGGTTAAAAGCTTTATCGGTACCGATAATATAGATGCGGGAAGAAAATTGGGCCAGGCATTGGTGGACAAGGTAGGAGATAAGTGTAAAATAGTTGTTATGGGATTTATCAAGGAAGCAGCTTCCTGCATTGAACGTGAGAAGGGGTTGTTTGAGGCTCTCAATACGTATAGGGATGTAGAGGTTTTGGATGTTCTGTACTGTAATTCGGATATAGATCTGGCAGAACAGCTTACTTTGGAAGCAATGGAAAAGTACCCGGATCTCGATGCGATAGTCGGACTCAACGCGCAGGGAACTACCGGCGCAGCAAGGGCGATTATTAAGCAAAAGAAGGTTAATATTGTTAAAATAATAGGTTTTGACAACACTTCCGAAGAAATAAGGTACATGGAAAAGGATGTAATCCAGTCGCTGGTGGTTCAGAATCCTTTCAGCATGGGTTACCTTGGGGTTAAATACGCATATGACGCAATAAATAATGTAAAGGTTCCGGAGATAGTTGATACGGGCTTGACGGTAATAGATAAGGAAAATATGTATAATACGGAAAACCAGAAACTTGTTTTTCCCTTTACCGATGATTATGATGATTATGACTATTAGCGTAAAATGTTTTATTTTGCCTTATAAGATTTATTAAAATAAATATATGATTTCTCATTCATTTATAATTGCCAATAAATTAAACTAAGGATAATAGAAAGCGGTTGTTAATACTTTTATTGGTTGATTTGAACTGATAATGACAGGAAGACCGTAAAGCATACTTCAGACAATTACTTTTTAGTCTTCAGCCGGGGAGGATACTTGATGAAACAATTTTTAAAAATCATGGCTTTTATCACGGCTGTTTTCCTGCTAACTTTGACGACTGCAAACTGTGGCAGGACAATCGTGGGGAATAATGGTTCATATCCTGTGCAAAGCAGTATTGTACCTGTAAGCAGCGAACCTGCTGACAGACCATATATAGCAGTCATCTCAAAGGGGTTCCAGCATCAGTTCTGGCAAACAGTCATGGCAGGCTCAAAAGACGCAGCTGCAAGATACAATGTTGATATGATATTTGACGGGCCGCCTTCGGAATCCGACATAAACATCCAGGTTGATATGCTTAAAGCGGCAATGGCAAAGAATCCGTCAGCTATTGCGCTGGCGGCTCTCGATACCGAGTCGGTCATACCTTACCTCAATGAACTTAAGGAAAAGAATATTCCGGTGATAGGATTTGATTCCGGTATCCCCAATGCTCCCGAGGGGACTATCCTGGCCACGGTATCCAGCAATAATGAAAACGCCGGCAAGCTGGCGGCCGATTCCATGCTTGAAGATCCTTCCTTCCGGGAAGCATTAAATAAAGCCACTCCCGAGAATCCTGCGGTTATCGCGGTCGCATCACAGGATGTCACCTCCGCATCCATTGTTGGGCGTACCGTTGGTTTCGTCAATCAAATGCTGACAAGCTGCGAAGCAATTTTCCCGGGCAGAGTAGCGGTTACGGGACATGGCAAGTATGCTAAAGCGTCTGCTGAAAAAGCGGCAGTAGAGATCTTTGTTATCATACCCCGCTCTTCAAGACTGGCAGATTCAAAGGAAGCCATGGAGAAGGTCCTTAACATGAAAGGCCTTATAGCCATTTTTGCTACCAATGAGTCGACAGTCGGAGGTATTCTCGCGGCCACAAACGAAGGCGCGGACCTGGACCGTGAAAATGGCAAATACAAGGATATCACGGTGGTTGGTTTCGACGCCGGCAAGGCCCAGAAGACAGCCGTAAGAAACGGGTGGTTTCTCGGTTCGATAACACAGGACCCTTATATG
>DUSJ01000001.1 GCA_012842645.1 Clostridiaceae bacterium
CCAGGAAGATTGCCGAGGCTCTTGCCAATTCCGGCGCCATCTCTATCGTAGGCGGCGGAGATTCGGCTGCTGCCATTGAACAGCTTGGCTTTGCCGACAGGATAACCCATATTTCCACCGGCGGCGGAGCGTCCCTTGAGTTCCTCGAAGGAAAGGAACTGCCCGGCATTGCAGTGCTCAACGAGAAGAAATAGTATTGAAAGGACTGAAGAATATATGTCAAATCGTGTTATAATGGCGGCCGGCAACTGGAAGATGAACAAAACTCCGAAAGAGGCTGTCGAGTTTGTCAACGAACTTAAGAAACTGGCTGCAGGAGCCAAATCAGAAGTAGTTGTAGGCGTACCGTTCGTTTGCATTCCCGGAGTGGCGGAGGCCGCAAAGGGATCGAATATAAAAGTTGCAGCCCAGAATGTCCATTGGGAAGCAAGCGGCGCTTATACCGGCGAAGTTTCATGCGGCATGCTTAAGGAACTGGGCGTCGATTATGTAATTATAGGTCATTCCGAAAGACGCGAGTATTTCGGAGAGACAGATGAAATGATAAATAAAAAGGCAAAGGCCATACTCGCTTCAGGCATGATCCCGATAATATGCTGCGGTGAAAGCCTCACCCAGAGAGAACAGGGGGTAACGGCGGAGCATGTGCGCTACCAGGTAAAAATTGCCCTGCTGGGACTCAGCGCCGAAGACGTATCCAGGCTTGTCATAGCATACGAGCCCATTTGGGCTATAGGGACAGGCAAAACAGCTACCGATGAACAGGCAGAGGAAGTATGCGCCATCATCCGTCAGCTTGTCGCCGAACTGTATGGAAATGATGTTGCAGAAAAGACACGCATACTTTACGGGGGCAGCGTGAACGCTCAAAATGCCAAATCCCTGTTCTCCATGCCCAACATCGACGGCGGACTTGTTGGTGGAGCCAGCCTGAAACTGAATGCCTTCGAGAAGATCATAAAGCACTATGAATAAGAGATAACAGCTTTTCATGCCCTCCGGCAGCTTGAGGCTTTCGGAGGGCCGGACTTATATTTTTATCTTTGGAAAGGTATGAAATAATATGCTCAAAAAAAATGGTTACAAACCCGCTGAAGGTCCTGTGCTGCTGGTCGTGATGGACGGCGTGGGAATTTCGTCGGTAACAGAGGGAAACGCGGTTAAGAACGCATATACTCCTCATCTTGACATGCTGATGAAGGAGTGCCCGAACACCCTGCTCAAGGCCCACGGCACAGCTGTCGGTCTGCCCACTGATGATGACATGGGCAATTCGGAAGTAGGACACAATGCCATCGGGGCCGGCCAGGTATATTCACAGGGAGCGAAGCTGGTCAATGAAGCCATAAGCTCGGGCGAAATGTTCAAGGGAAAAGGCTGGACCGAGATACGCAGCAACTGCGTATCGAAGGGTTCCACACTGCACTTCATAGGCCTGTTCAGTGACGGTAACGTGCATTCCCATATCGACCATCTCAAGGCGATGATCGTGCAGGCCAAAAAGGAAGGCATCAGGAGGGTGCGCGTTCATATTCTCCTGGATGGACGTGATGTAGGCGAGACTTCCGCCCTTGAATATGTCATCCCCTTTGAAGGATTCCTTAAGGAACTTAATGACTTTGATTTCGACGCCAGGATCGCCAGCGGCGGAGGGCGAATGTTCATTACCATGGACCGCTATGAAGCCAACTGGAGCATGGTGGAACGCGGATGGCATACCCATGTTCTCGGAGAAGGACGCCTTTTCGACTCGGCCGTTGAAGCCATCGAGACCCTGAGAAAAGAGACCAACGCCATTGACCAGGATCTGCCGGCTTTCGTTATAGGCGAGAACGGGGAACCCGTCGGGACCATCGAGGATGGCGACAGCGTGATTTTCTTCAATTTCCGGGGCGACCGTGCCATCGAAATGTCGAGAGCATTTGAAGAAGCCGATTTCAAATACTTTGACAGGAAAAGATGGCCCCAGGTTGTTTATGCGGGCATGCTGGAGTATGACGGGGACCTCCATATCCCGAAGCGCTACCTGGTTAATCCGCCGTCCATAAAGAATACAATGGGCGAACACCTGGCAAGGACCGGCGTTACCCAGCTTGCTGTTGCCGAAACACAGAAGTTCGGACATGTGACTTATTTCTGGAACGGCAATAATTCCGGCAAGTTCGATGATATCCTCGAGACCTATATCGAGGTGCCTTCGGATATCATACCCTTTGAGCAAAGGCCCTGGATGAAGGCTGCCGAGGTTACCGACAAGGTCATAGAGCTTATTTCCACCGGCAATTTCAAATTTGCAAGAATGAACCTGGCCAACGGAGATATGGTTGGACATACCGGCATTTACCAGGCTGCCCTGGTTGCGGTCGAAACAGTCGATCTGTGTCTCGGAAGGCTCATTCCTTTCATAAAGAAACTTAACGGCGTACTGATTGTTACAGCCGACCACGGCAACGCCGACGAAATGTATGAAACGGACAAGAGCGGAAAAGCCAAGCTGGACAGCAATGGAAAGGTAAAGGCCAAGACCAGCCATACCCTCAGCAAGGTTCCGTTTATCATCTATGACCCTGTAAATGCCGGGAAATACCGGCTGAAAGAAGGGAATTTCGGTCTTGCAAATATTGCCGCGACAGTCGTAAATCTGCTTGGTTACGAGCCTTTGGACATTTGGGAAGAGTCCATGATCGAATTTCTTTGATGTTGCTTTTTATTACCATATGGTTTATTATTGAGGCAGGGGCAGTTTGCTCCCTGCTTTTTTAATTAAAAAGCAAATAAATGGGGCACTTTATGCGCATATTATGTATTGATTACGGTGATGCCAGAATCGGTGTGGCCGTGAGCGATCCGCTGGGTTTAATCGCCCAGATGCTTGAGACAATAAAGTGGAAGGATGACATCAGTAAGCCTTTGCAAAGGATCGCTGAGCTGGTCGGTTCATATGACTGCGAAGCGATTGTCATTGGCATACCGCGTAACATGGACGGCACAGCAGGTCCGAGGGAGCTTAAGACCAGGGAGTTTATTAAACTCCTGGAGGAAAGGCTTCCCGGGATCCGTATTATTCCATGGGACGAGAGGCTTACGACAGTAATGGCACAGCGGACTATGCATGATATGGGTATCGAGGCTAAAAAGCAAAAAGGCAGGATAGATCAAATGGCTGCCGCCTTTATTCTGCAGGGGTATCTTGATTCCCTGAAATAAGCCTCTGTGCCTGATAGAAAGGAGAGTACCATGGACTACGAAAATGATATCATCGAATTGACAGGTGAAAACGGAGACACTATCAAGTGTGAATACCTTGACACCGTACTGGTGGACGACAACGAATATGTTGTTCTTCTGCCGCTGGATGAGGACAACTGCAGCGCCTGCGAATGCGGGGATGACGAATGCGGCGCAGAAGTAATCATCATGAAGATCGAGAACAACGGTGACGAGGAGTACCTTGTTCCGGTGGAAGATGAAGAAGAGCTTGATAAAGCTTTTGAAGCATTCCAGGAACAGCTTGACGAAGAAGATGATTTTGACGATGAAGAGGATGTCTGATCAGAGAGATCACTTTCAGGGCAATATCATCGGCTCGCCTGCAAGACTTCCCGCGTAAGTTTGCAGGCGGGTTTTTTATAAACTATCATGAGGTGAACATCAGGATATGCAAAAGAAAAAGTTTCTCATGTCAGTAATTGCCGGAATCCTTGTGTTTATTTCCGCATGCGGAAAAAATGCCAATGCTCCGGTCGATGTCCCGACGCAGACTCCTCCGGCTGCCACAACCACGCCCGGACCTGGCGCAGAGCAAACGCCTGCCGCCACGAGCCCCGCACCCGGGGAAGAGCCTGCAGAAGAACTTGTTTTTAATCCTGATTTTAAGGAGCCCGACTCAAAGATCAGGCCTGTGGCTGTTATGATAGACAACCAGGGGGACAGAGTGCTGCCCCAGGGCGGTATCATCCAGGCCCAGATAATATATGAGATTATTGTCGAGTATAATATTTCCCGTTATATGGCCCTGTTCTGGGATACAATGCCCGATATGATCGGGCCAGTTAGAAGTTCGAGACATTATTTTCTCGATTATGTCCTGGAGTATGATGCCGTCTATACCCACGCGGGAGGAAGCACATACGCCTATAAAGATATCCCTAAGCTTAAAATACAGAATATAGACTATATCTCCGACGGTTCCGCCTTCTGGGATCTCACAACCGATGTGAGAAACTGGCAGGATACATACACATCAAGGGAAAGAATCGAGAATTACATTGCGAAGAAAAAATACAGGACCGAGCCCCAGAAAACATTTCCCTTTACATATCACGAACAGTTTACGGTCGCTGAAAACGGCACGGCGGCTGAGGATGTTTATATCAAGTTTGACACGTCCAAAGGAAGCAGCGACTGTGAATTTATTTATAATCCGGAAACAAGGATGTATGACCGGCTAAGGATGGGAAAACCCCATATGGAGCGCAACACCGGGGAACAGGTTAAGGCCGCCAACATAATCATCCTGCAGATGGCTGCCCCCGTTATCGAGAACGATCCCTATGGCTGCAGGGACCTTAAGAACATTGGCTCCGGGAACGGTTACTTCATTACCGGCGGAAAGATGATACCGGTAAAATGGTCCAAAACAGCCCGGGACGC
>DUSJ01000320.1 GCA_012842645.1 Clostridiaceae bacterium
AAAGGGATAATAAAGGAAGAGGACAACCTGAAAAAAATCAGGATAAGCGTATTTGAAGATCTGCTTGAGAAGTTCGAAGATAAGGAAGAGTTTGAAGAATTCTATATAAACAGGTTCTCAGCAATATTCAAGAAACTGGCGGATCCTTCAGAAAGGAATTTGGAGAGCCTTGAAGCCCTGGGTATCGATCCTGACGCCATTGAGGCCGAGCTGCCTGAAATTGATATGGCCGATGTTGAAGAACTTGAGATAACATTTTCATTTGATAAATCAGGCGCTATCAGCCGGATGGAGTATTCCGGGGTGTTCGATGCCAACGGTTTTGAAACGGAAATGCTGATATCGACTGTTATGAAGAACGGGGCTAAGTTCACAAAAATCGACAGGGAAAAAGCCGTTGACATAGTCGAGCTTGCGGATGACACAGACATGCAGCTCGAAGTTGCAGATCAAGTAATGGACAACCTGAAGGAAATAATCCTTGATAATGCAAAGTTGGCTGAACTTATCGAGGAACTGTCGGGTATGGATCCCGGGGATGCTTTTGATTTTATTAAGATGATGCTGCTTTACCAGCTTCAGTTCGGCGGTTGGTAACAGCCTTGGTCAACAGGGATTTATTATGAGCGGAAGCCGTGATTTTCATGGCTTCTGCTTGTTTTTTCCGGATGCCTTTTAAATTCCAGAATAAGTAAAAATGATGGGAAAAATATAATAAAATTACTCTATTTTTTTATTTTACATATTCACATATTGACATTTTGTGATATAATTCAGTCTATAGGTTTGTGAAAAACAATATATTGTCGAGGAGGATACAAAAATGAGGGCAACCGGATATGTAAGGAAACTTGATTCGCTTGGAAGGATAGTACTCCCCAAATCATTGCGTAAAGAGCTCAACATTAACGAAGGTGATGATATAGAGATGTATGTCGACGACAATGGAAACGTTGTTCTCGACAAATATATTCCAAGATGTGTTTTTTGTGACTCTGCAAAACAGGACGTTATCGAGTTCAAGGGCAAGATAATCTGCAATGATTGCCTTAAGGAAATGTAAAAGCAATAGCAGGCTTTTGCGGGGGTTGTCTTGAGAGGGCAGCCTCTTTTTGTTTTTTGGGTATAAATATAATGAAGAAGTCTGGTACAGGAGGGGAAAATGATCATCAGGGAATACCAGGAAAACCTTGAAGAGCAGATCCTGTCAGAATTTGCGGCTCTCAGCAAAAACAGCAGGGGCAGAAGAAGGGAAGAGAAACGCTGCGACATCCGTACTGATTTCCAGCGGGACAGGGACAGGATAATCTATTCCAAGGCATTCAGAAGGCTGAAACATAAAACCCAGGTTTTCATTTCTCCCGAAGGAGATCATTACAGGACACGGCTTACCCACACTCTCGAAGTGTCCCAGATAGCCAGGACCATAGCAAGAGCGCTGAGACTGAATGAGGATCTGACCGAGGCGATAGCCCTTGGACATGATCTTGGGCATACTCCGTTCGGGCACGCCGGCGAAAGGGTGCTTGACGAAGTTTGCTCATTCGGGTTCAGGCATAACGAGCAAAGCGTCAGGACCGTTGAATTCCTTGAAAAAGACAGACGGGGCCTGAACCTGACGTGGGAGGTTCTTGACGGTATTGAACACCATACCGGCAACGTCATGCCTTCGACTCTTGAAGGGCAGATAGTACGCTTTGCCGATAAAATAGCCTATGTAAACCATGATATCGAGGATGCCATTAGGGCAGGCATTATTTCCGAAAACGATTTGCCCCGTGACTGCTGCGAAGTGCTGGGGAAAACCCCGTCGGCCCGTATAAACAGCACCATAACCAATATAATTGAAAACAGCGCCGGCAGGAACGAGATACGCATGAGCAGGGAATTCCAGGAAGCCAATGACCGCCTGCGCAGCTACATGTTTGAGAACGTCTACATAGGATCAGCGGCAAAGAAGGAAGAGTCGAAAGCGGAGCTCATGGTCAGGCAGCTGTTTCTGTACCTGATGGAAAAACCGGAACTGCTTCCTCCCGATTTCCAGAAGATGATGGAAAAGGACGGGGCCGAAAGAACGGTCCTGGATTACGTAGCGGGAATGACCGACAGGTATGCGGTAAAGAAGTTCCAGGAACTGTTCGTTCCCATGTCTTGGTAACCGGGAAGTGAGGGGCGGGATGCAGGAAGTTAGAGCTCCCGCGTGTTATCCTGAGCGGCACAGCGACGAAGGATCTTTGCTTTAGGGTTGTGTCCAGAAAATGGATTGAAATAATTCAATCATCGGGAAGGAAAACAGGGCAATCTGTCGAATAATAAAGTCTATGAGGTTACATTATGGTATACCCTGTTGAGCTTATTGAAGAAGTAAGACTGCGAAACGATATCGTTGAAGTCGTTTCCAGCTACGTAAAGCTGGAACGCAAGGGCAGAAGGTATTTTGGCCTTTGTCCCTTTCACAGTGAAAAGACACCATCTTTCAGCGTTGAACCGGTAAAGCAGTTGTTTTACTGCTTTGGCTGCAATAAAGGCGGAAGTGTTATCCAGTTTATAATGGGCATTGAAAACCTTGATTTTCCTGAAGCGCTCAGGATGCTGGCCGACAGGGCTGGTATAACTCTTCCCGAACCGGATGACAACGAGGAAAGGGAAAAGGCGAGGATACGCAGGGAGATCCTGGAGATAAACAGGGAAGCAGCACGGTTCTTTTTTTCTGTTCTTGCGGGCAGGGATGGCCTCGAAGCCCAGGCGTATCTTAAAAAGCGCGGGCTGACAGAGAAAACCATCAGGCAATTTGGCCTGGGCCTGTCGCCATCAGGATGGAGTGAACTGACCGACAGGCTTAAAGCGAAGGGGATCCCGGAATCGCTTTTGCTCTCATCGGGCCTTTCTGTCAGAGCAAGGGGCGGGGAGTTGGTCGACAGGTTCAGAGGGAGGATAATGTTTCCCATCTTTGATATAAGGGGGAACATTGTTGGCTTCGGCGGACGTGTTATCGATCAGTCGCAGCCGAAGTACATGAACTCTCCTGACACGCCTGTGTATAACAAGAGCAGGGAACTTTACGGCCTCAATTACGCACGCCAGAGCAAGAGCAGGAAGCTTCTGATCGTTGAAGGTTACATGGATGTTATTTCGCTGCACCAGGCAGGGATCGACTATGCGGTCGCTTCCCTCGGAACCGCGTTAACCCAGATGCAGGCGTGGATATTGAAAAAATATTCTGAAGAGGTGATTATCGGTTACGATTCAGATTCGGCGGGACAAGCTGCCACGATGCGGGGACTTGAGATCCTTGAAAAGACCGGATGCAACGTAAAGGTCCTCGTGATCCCTGACGGAAAAGATCCGGACGAGTATATAAGAAATAATGGCCCGGAAAAGTTTAAAAACCTTGTGGACAGGGCAATATCACTGCTGGATTATAAAATCAGGGTAAATAATAATATGCATAATATGGATACTGTTGATGACAAACTAAAGCTGCTCAACGGCATTGCCGATATATTGGCTGGTCTTGACAACAGTATCGAAAGGGAACTGTATATCAAGGACTACGCAGCGAAATACGGGATTTCGACCGAATCCCTCACCAGTGAAGTTGAAAAAAGGAGAAAAAAACAGCAATCAGTTTCAGCCGGAACTGCTTTAGTCCGAAGGCCGGTCGGCCTGGGCGGGAAAATACAGCTGCCTGTCAGGATGGATCCCAGGTACGGGGAACTGGAGTATATGCTCCTGGTGATGCTTTGCAACGATAACAGTCTGCTCGGTATGGTCCTTGACCGTTATGGTCCCGACGGTTTCCGGGATCAGGGCGCAAAGCTTGTAGCAGAGAAGCTTTTCGGAAAACTGGCAGATAATAAAAGCTGTGTCCTTGCCGAGTTGCTTACCGATCTGGAACCTGACATTGCTTCCTGCATGGTCCGGATCGCCGAGACAAAATGTAACGCGGAAAACATAGAAAAGGCAGCCGGACAGGTTCTTGACAAGCTGGAACTGCTGAAACTTGAGGAACTCCAGCAGCAGACCATAGAAAGGATTAAAAATGAAAAAGATGGCCTGCTCAGGCAGCAGCTTGGGCTTGAGTTCAGCAAAAGAGCAGAACGGATAGCCGAACTTAAAAGGCTGTCCTGACAGAAAATTAAAG
>DUSJ01000321.1 GCA_012842645.1 Clostridiaceae bacterium
CATGTACCTGATGGCAAAAAGGTTCTTCAAGGATACTTTCTGGGCGTTTTTCTGCACATACCTCATGATGTTCGACTTCATGCATTTCGCCCAGACCCGCCTTGCCACCATAGACAGCTACACAGTTTTCTTCATCATGCTCATGTATTACTTCATGCTTGACTATTACGACTCGAAGTCCTACGAAAGAGGCTTTTTCAGATCGCTGGTGCCGCTGCTTTTCTGCGGAATCGCCGTCGGGCTGGGAGGCGCGACGAAGTGGATAGGCTTTTACGGGGTATTCGGGCTCGCGATCCTGTTCTTCATGTCAAGAGGATACGAGTACAGCGATTATAACAATCACCTCAATATCGTACTGAAAGAACATGGAGGAAGCATTAATCAAAAGCCCGGGAAGCTTAACTCCTGGCTGGGCAAGTATTTCTATCTTACCTGCCTTTTCTGCGTATTATTCTTTATTATTATCCCGTTTGCCATCTATACCCTTTCGTTCGTTCCCATCAGCTATAACGAGGAAGGCAAAAGCCTTGTCAGAATAGTCATCGACTCGGTAAAAAGCATGTACGAGTATCACAAGGGCGTCACCCAGGACCATCCTTTTGCATCACCCTGGTATGAGTGGCCTCTCGACCTCCGCCCCATTTTTTATTACCTCGGTTATCTTCTTCCGGAAAAATGGGGATCTTCTGTGGCATGCTTCGGTCATCCCATGCTGTTCTGGTTCGGCCTTATAGCTTTTTTTGCAATACTGGCTGCCATAATACTGAACATGATCAGGAAAGAAGAATACATGGGAGGAAACAAGCTTCTGCTGTTCCCTGTCATAGGGTACCTGTCGATGTATCTTCCGTGGGTTGTTGCCCCCAGGAAGATAACCTTCATATACCATTACTTCTCATGCGTTCCTTTTCTTATCCTGATGCTCGGGATCGTCTTCAGGCACCTTGAAGAACGCAGCATTTTCAGCCGCACGGCAATCAGGATATTCATGATTGTATATTTAACGTTTTTCATAATATATTATCCCCTTCTGTCCGGGATAGAAGTTCCGCGCATGTATTTGAATATCATCCAGCTTCTGCCCCGTTGGGAATGGTAGACCGGAGGACACGCTGACTTATGAAGAAACTGACCGAATGGCTTTGTACGCTCCCCATACTCAGAAAACTCTTTACCCCGGAAACGCTCGCCCAGTTTATCAGGTACGTTTTCGTCGGCGTATTCTGTTTCTCGATAGAATACATAATGTTCATCGTTCTCAGGAACTCCCTTGCGATAAACGAAATCCTCGTTAACGTCATAGTCTACACTGTGATATTCTGGCTGAACTTTCTGCTCAACAGGTTCTTTTCCTTCAGGTCAAAGAGTGACATAAAGCGCCAGGTATTTCTTTACGGCCTGTTGTTCTTTTTTAACCTGTTCGTCGGAAACGTGCTCCTGTTTTCAGGCATCAGGAGCCTGCTGGTATATTTCTGCGGCGAAGGCTCATGGCCTGTATTGTATCTTCCTAAGGTGCTGATAATGTTCTTCATAATTTCATGGAACTTTATACTGTACAAGAAGTTCATATATAAATAGCCGATATTCTGGCAAAAAGGAAGGTTGCAATGGACATCGCGATAATCGGCGCAGGCATGACAGGGCTCACAGCCGGCTACAGGCTTTCACAAAGAGGTCACAGGGTAACGATATATGAAAAGGAACCGTATTCAGGCGGGCTTGCATCGGCTGTCCCTGCCGGCTCTTCCGTCGTGGACAGGTTCTATCACCATATTTTTGTCAGCGACTCTGATATACTAACGCTTATTGATGAGTTGGGGCTTAAAGACATTCTCAGCTGGCATGAGCCGAAAAACGCCATTTATCTTGACAATTCCCTTTATTCCTTCACCTCTCCCCTTGATCTCCTGGTGTTCAAACCCCTTGATTTCATCTCCAGGATTCGTATGGGGCTTCTTGTACTGTCATCAATGTTCATAAAGGATTACAGTCCTTTGGAATCCGTGACCGCTAAGGACTGGATAATAAGGCGCGCCGGGAAAAACGTATACGAAAAGATCTGGGAGCCCCTGCTCATATCCAAGTTCGATAAGGACTCGGATAACGTATCCGGGACATGGATCTGGAACAAGTTCAAGCTGAGAGGTTCTTCCAGGGGTAAGAGCATGGGCAGGGAAAAACTCGGATATATGGATAACGGCTTCATTAACCTCATCGATGAGCTTGCAGGACGTATAAAGCAGAACGGCGGAAACATCAGGCTTTCCTGTGAAGTGACATCCATAAGGAATACCGATGACGGAAAGACAGAACTTGAAACGGCAGACGGCGTTAATATCCATGACAGGGTGTTGTTCACGGCTGCTCCGGCTCTTCTTGCCGGGATATGCCCAGCGCTTCCGCAGAACTTCGCGGAAAGCCTCTTAAATATCAGGCATAAGGCTGTCATATGCCTGGTTCTTGAACTGAAAAACAGCCTGTCGCCATATTACTGGATAACTGTTTCTGAAAAGGACTTCCCATTCGTTCTCGTTGTTGAGCATACAAATCTCGTGGGCATGGAAGCATACGGCTCTCATATCGTATATCTTTCAAGGTATTGCGATACGGCCGATCCGGTGTTCTCCTTGACTGAAAAGGAGATAATCGGTATGTTCACAACAGGATTAAAGCGGATTTTTCCCGGCTTCGATGAAAATGATATTACCAGGGCCACTTTGAGCAAAGCCTGTTTCGCTCAGCCTGTGGTTACCCTTAATTACGGAAGCAGGGTCCCGACCATAAAGACTCCTCTTGATGGCCTGTATCTTGCATCCATGTCGCAGATTTATCCTGAAGACAGGGGTCTCAATTATGCTGTGAGGCTCGGGTTCAATGCCGCCAATGAAATAATCAAAGATTTGTAGTATACTGTTCTATGTTACTTAAAGATTTTGGAGGTTCAACCATGGACAATATCCTTTGCTCTGTAATAGTACCGATGTATAACGAAGAAGAGGTCATCCCTGAAACTTACCGCAGGCTTACAAAAGTGATGGAAGAGCTCAATGAGAACTATGAGATCATTTTCATCAATGACGGAAGCCGCGATAACACCAGGTCCATGCTTCAGGAACTCTGCAAGACGGACAAGCGTGTCAAGCTGATAGATTTTGCCCGCAATTTCGGCCACCAGGTAGCCATAACTGCGGGTATGGATTATGCCGCCGGAGACTGCATGGTCATTATTGACGGGGATCTCCAGGACCCGCCCGAACTGATCCCCGAGATGATAAAGATCTGGAGAAGCGGATACGATATCGTTTATGGAAAGAGGATATCCCGGCAGGGCGAGACATTTTTCAAGAAGTTCACCGCGAAAGTGTTCTACAGGTTTCTCCAGAAACTTACCGACATTAATATTCCCGTCGATACCGGGGATTTCAGGCTCATCGACCGCAAGGTCTGCGAAGCGCTCAAGCAGCTGCCGGAGAGGAACCGTTATGTAAGGGGACTCATGAGCTGGGTAGGCTTCAGGCAGACTGCCATCGAGTTTGAGCGCAGCGAGCGGTTTGCCGGGAAAACCAAGTATCCCCTGAAGAAGATGCTGAAGCTGGCCATGGACGGGATTGTTTCCTTCTCCTACAAGCCTCTGAGGCTGGCGTCCTTCCTTGGGTCCATCATATCAATGGCAAGCTTCCTCTATCTCCTGGCGGTGCTGATTCAAAGGATCTTCTTCCCGGAAACAGCCATATCGGGATGGGCGTCGATCATTGCCGTCAGCCTGTTCTTCAACGGCATTATCCTGCTCATGCTCGGCATCATTGGCGAATATATAGGACGCATATACGATGAAGCAAAAGGCCGCCCCCTGTATATCATCCGCGAGCTTAAGAACATGGAAGACCGCGAAGGCCCCCGCTTCAAAATATGAGTATAGGGGACGTACACTTTTACTCAAAATGAGTATCGGGGACAGGTCAGTGTGTAATTAGGGACGGAGGTTTTTTACACAAAAATGTGAAAAAAACCTCCGTCCCCGTTTGCACATTCAGTCTTCATGGAATAAGTTTTCGGAGCTCAGTACGCCGGTTTTCAGGATAGCTGCCCTTAATACCCTGTTATACATGCCGGGTATCTTCCAGCGCTTTCGGGCTATGGCCCTGACCAGGGGAGCAACGTTCTTCCTGTACCTCTTCTGGAAACCGTCCATTCCGTTGGCAAGGCTTTCGGCAAGATAATAAGCGCTTTTCAGCGCAAAACTGATTCCTTCAGCCGAGCTGGGGCTGATAAAACCGCCCGCCTCGCCTATCAGGGCTGCATGTTCGTTTCCCGTGATAATGTCATTTTTACCGGGACGGATAAGGTATGAACCTTCTCTCCTGACAGGCTGTCCGAACTTGAATCCGTATTCCCTGAGATTCTTTTTCAGAAGTTCGAACTTCTCTTTTGCTTCCTTGTTTGGGTCAAGGGCCGAGCCAATGATCAACTGCTGGTTTTTCGATATGATCCATGAATAGAAATCCGTCACGGTGCTGTCAAATACCGCGCCGTAGTAGGGAATTTTTTCGGTGGTATCGAACCACTCCTGGATCGCTATGTATTTTTTCAATTTGTCATTTTCGTTGAACAACTGCTGTCTCACATTGGACCATGCTCCATCGGCGCCTACAATGATCCTGACTTTTTCGGTAAAGATACGGTTGCCATATATGAAAGCTATTTCATAGCCTTCCTTCGTTTCGCTGAGCGAGGTGAACCTGCAGCCGAGGGCGATATCCACGTTGTCCGGGATGATCGAGAGCAGCCACTGGTCGAAGCGCTGTCTGTCCAGGTTGAAATAGAACCGCTGGTAGAACCGTTCAAGGTAATTATCGAAATCAATGACCTTGACCATGAATATCTGGGGATCCACAAGACAGTCCACAGGAACCGCGAGGCCCATCTTCCCAAGCATTTCCTGGGCGTCCGGAGCGAGCAATCCTCCGCAGCACTTGCCTCTTTCATTTTCACGGTCTATCAGGTCCCTCCTGTCCAGGAGCAAAATTCTATAGTATTTGGGCAGAAGCCTTGCAAGTGTAGCGCCCGCAGGGCCTGCTCCAATAATAGCTATGTCGTAAGCCATCCCATTAACCTCCAAAGCTGTATCACACCACTTATTTTAGCACAATACCATGATCAGGCAACATTTTCCGGCAAATTCTGTTAGATGAAATATAATCTTCCTCTGTCTCCCGGACAATTCGGGAATGCTGATAAGCCAAGGCGAAGATTCCTGTATATTCCTGTCCGTTGGTTGTTTTTAACTGCTGAATCTGATAAAATAATTAAGAGCAAATAAAAATACGAGGAGGTACATATATGAAAAGTCTCAAAGGTACGGAAACTGCCAAAAACCTGTTGAAATCATTTGCCGGCGAATCACAGGCAAGGAACAGATACACATATTATGCGT
Source organism: Clostridiaceae bacterium (assembly GCA_012842645.1). Lineage (GTDB taxonomy): Bacteria > Bacillota > Clostridia > DSM-8532 > DSM-8532 > DTU059. The sequence continues at coordinate 5,435 of DUSJ01000321.1, forward strand.
CTATTGCTGACAAAGAGGGTTATAAGCAGATCAGGAACATTTTCATAGAAACAGCCGACAACGAAAAAGAGCACGGAAAAAGATTTTACAAGTTCCTGCTCGAAGGCCTTGAAGGAGATCTTCCCGCTGACATTGAAATAACCGCAGCCTATCCCGTCGCCCAGGGAACGACCCTTGACAACCTTAAGGCCGCGGCACACGGTGAAAACGAGGAATGGAGCAAAATGTACCCCGAGTTTGCCGACATAGCCGAAAAGGAAGGCTTCCCGGAAATAGCCAATGCTTTCAGGATGATAGCAAAAGCCGAAGAAAAGCATGAAATCAGGTTCCTGAAGCTGGCCGACAATATTGAAAAAGGCATCGTATTCAAGAGAGACGGCGAAGTTTACTGGAAATGCGGCAACTGCGGTTACATTCACAAGGGAACCAGCGCTCCAGAGAAATGCCCGGCCTGCCTGCATCCGCAATCATTCTTTGAACTCTTCGTCGAAACATATTAACATGTATTATGCCTCTTGCCAAAAAGAGCTGTCTCCGGTTTTCGGGACAGCTCTTTTTTGCCGGTTATGCATTATTTCATTTATAATACCGGTTATAGTCATGTTTTTCTTTTTTGTCGCTCAGGAAGCCCGCCGCCATCGCGGTTATGGGTATGGTCAGTATGAGCCCGATACTTCCAGCGAACGAGCGCACTATCTCGCTTGCATAGCCGTCCTGGTTGATTATTTCGTAGAACGGCACCTGGTAAGCCATCAAAAGGAGCAGTAACTGGAGCGATCCGCCTGCATATGCGAGTATAAGAGTATTAGACATGGTAGCGATCATATCGCGCCCTATATTCATTCCCGCCCTGATATGGGCACTTTTCTTTATGCCGGGATTGACATCCTTGATCTCGAACATGGCAGAAGACATCGACATGGCAACGTCCATAGCCGCTCCGAGCGCGCCTATCAGGATGCCCGCAAACAGCAAACCTCTATAATTGAAAGATATGTTTTGGGGAATAAACATGAGCATCTGGGATTCCTCGTCTCCCAGGCCGGACAGCTTCGCCAGCCCGCCAATGAGCTGGGCCAGCAAACCTGCCGCCACGACTCCTCCGGAGGTCCCGATCACAGCGGCAAGCGTCTTTCTGTTGTACCCGCTGACCAACAGCAACGTGATGCCGGTTATACCAATACACACCCAGATTGATACGAACACCGGGTCAACTCCCCTGAGAATCAGCGGAACAAGTATGTAAATCAACGCAAGGATGGTAAGCGCCAGGGAAATCAAAGCCTTTAAGCCCTTAAACCTTCCCACCGCAAGTATTACCACGCTGAAAATGATAAGAAGCAACAGCAGGTACTTATCCCTTGCCACTGAGTAAATGAACGAAGCAGTCATATCACCTCTGTCGTCAAGCTCGATTATCATTAAAACTTCATCGCCTGGTTTTAGTCTGACGTTTTCCGCGTTCTGGCTGAAGGACATGCTAAGGTCGTATTCAGTCTCTATAACCTGGTCTTTGAACGGACCATCCGAAATGATTTTTACTTCAACCACCTGGACATTGCTGGTCAGGTTTCCGCCTGAATAGTCGATTTCATCTTCGCGGAACCCAAGTACTCTCAATACCTTTCCCCTTGCATTGACAGCGGCTGTTTCTCCTGTTGCATCTTCATCCGCAAAAACCGGCGCTGCAATCAATGCCGTAACAGCAAGGAATACTGTCATAAAAAAGATGATTGCTTTTTTAATATAACTTTCCCCCATAGCTAATAAATCCCCCGGAATGATTTTATATATATCAGTTTACAATGCTGTTCTCTGTCGTTTTCTCCCTGAGGTCTCTGCCGTCAACCGAAAGCAGAATTACAGCAGACAGCAAAAGTATGATCGTTACCGCCAGCCCGCCTTCCAAACCGAAAGCTCCGCCGTTTATAAGGGAACCTGTATCTTTAAGCTTATATGAGAACAGGGATACCGGAGTGGACGCTCCGCTTACCCTGATGCCAAAAACATTTCCCTGGACAAAGTTCCAGGACGTATGTACAGCCGATACGCCCCAAATGCTGTTGGTCTTCAACAGGTAAATCGAGGCGAAAACGCCGAAAAGCACAATATTGATCATAGGCAGTATACCTATCCCGTCATTGAATACGTGGAGGAGGGCAAACAACACCGAGTTGGCCAATACGGCAAGAAGTATGGAACCCCGGCTGGCAACCGATACCATGAAATAACCCCTCGTAAGTACTTCTTCAGCCATGCCCTGGACCATAAAAAAAGCAAGGAATGACAGCAGCGGAAAAACCCTGCCCTCAAGCACAAAACCGTCATATGTAACAGTACCGCATATTAAAGCTATCAGCAGCGCGGCGGAAAACATCGTCGTGCCGGTAAGGAGCCCTGTCAGGTAACCGGTCACAGCTTTCGTCCTCGTAAAGCCCATGGAATAAAGGCTGCGCTTTTCTATGAACCTGCAGTATATTACAGGGACAACAAGTATAAGTACATTAAGGAACAGGGTCAGGAACCAGTTAACAGTCATGCTTGCGTACGGAGCCACCAATCTTGTCAGCGGGAACATGATCGCCGCAATCGTTGCAAGGACACCGAAGAATATCAGTATCTGAATAAAAAAATTGGGTTTAAGACGCGCCTTCTGTGCTTCAAGCAATATGGGAGGACGCTCCCTGAATACCGTCAGCATGGTATTCCTCCTGTCTCTGGCTTAACTTGGTCATTAATATACTATCATATTACCTTCCCGATTATCATATCGAACTCGTGCCTGCACGCGATCATCAGCGTTCCTCCAGGTCAAACAGCGATATCTGTCGTTCCTTTATTTCGAATTTCTTTAAATAACCAAACACTTCATCGGGACGGTAAAGTATATCATGCCGGAGGCACACGTCCTTAAAGATCTCGTAAAGGCGCTGATTATTGGGGCTCATGCACTCGTAGCTCATGCCATAGGTCCGGATATACCGTTGCTTCATACCGGGGAAATGCTCATCCAGCTTCCCGAAGAAGTATTCGCGGCTGCCTTCCCGCATGGTGGTACCAAACCCGAAGCACAGTATTCCGCGTACCTTGGCCCTGATGCAGTAATCAAGAATCCCGCGCAGGTTTTCCTCGTTATCGTTTATGAACGGCAGGATCGGACTGAGCCAGACGACTGCCGAGATTCCTTCGTCACGCAAGATTTCAAGAATTCCAAACCGTTCCGCTGTAGTTGAGACATTCGGTTCAAGGACCCGGCACAGGTCTTCGTCATAGGTTGTCAATGTCATCTGGACGACACACCTGGTTTTCTCATTGATGGCTTTAAGGATATCAATATCACGCAGGATGCGCGCGGATTTGGTCAGGATAGTCAATCCGTATGAATAACGCTCAATAATCTCAAGGCACTGG
>DUSJ01000322.1 GCA_012842645.1 Clostridiaceae bacterium
GGCGATGTTATCGAGGTTGAAATCGAAAACATCGGCGTTCTGAAAAATACGGTCAGAAAAGCATGAAAACCCCGTTCTTATTAATTTAACATCGGACTGTCCGTGCAATTTTTCACATTATTAACAGATGCCAGAGGGACAGTTCCCGTGATAACGACTTGAAAATGGAGATGATACCATGCTTTGGACAGCAAGAGCGGATCAGCCGAAAGAATATATCTCGGACTAACCGGGGGTGTGCCCACCGTCACACATATCCACCGGTGAACTTAGAACCTATGCCAACATCCTGATCACAGTCGGAGTGGCATGATCAAACAACAGGGACGGTGGATTTACTCTAATGAGTAGACTCCTCCGTCCCCTATACTCACATATCAGCAGGGACGGCCGAGTTTTTTAAGTATCCTTATATCGTCGCCGATGAACTGGAGGGTCAGGAATTCGCCTATTATGCGGGAAGCGATCCTCTGGTTATATTCCTGGGCGAGCCTCTTGAAATCAAGGTTCGAAACGATGATGGTTTTGGCGGGATGTATCCTGTCCTGCCCATTCCTCTGCTCGAGGAGCGCAAGGAGTTCCGCGTACTTTGAATCGCTCTGGGATTCGGTCCCCAAGTCGTCGAGTATGAGAAGATTGGCCGTTATAAGGCTCCTGTACGCTTCTTCGGCCGTTTCGTCTTCACTGTCCATATTGAGACGGTACTTCTGGATAATCGGGAACAGGGTCGTGGCCGAGAAATACAGGACAGAGTACCCGGCCCTGAGAAGCTCAAGGCCGATGCTTTTTGCCATGAATGTCTTTCCCGTGCCCGTAGGACCAAAGAAATACATGTTCCTGGTATTCTCGTCGCAGAAATTCCTGATAAACTCCAGGCATTGCTCCTTAACGGCCAGGATCTGGGCCCGCGGAGAAATATCCATGACGTACTTTCTGCAGTCCGCCCTGTCGGAGTACCAGGATTCATCAAAAAGTTCGAACCCTGCCTTCCCGTCGTCAAGGATGTTCGAGACCTTGTAAAGGTACTCGTTGTACAGCTTGTTATAGCACGAACACGGGTAAGAAGTCCCGTTTATCCTGATGTAGCCCCTGTCTTCGCACTTGCTGCAGGAAAATGCAGGCTCCAGGTAACCGGGAGGTATATTATTGGCTGCAAGTACCTCATCCCGTCTCCTGATGAGCATATCAATCCTGTCAAGATATTCACCGGCGAGGGAATCGGCATTCTCATTGAGCAGCGCCTGGGCATAACGGACTCCGGTCAGGTTTATCTCCGTCTCTATTTCAGACAGTTCCGGTATTTTTTTGAAAAGTTCCTGCTTCCGTCGCTCGGCGTCAAATATGGCCCTGTCGCGCCTTCGCTGAAGTTCCATATCAATAAAGCGTTTTGCCTCGGCCATCAGTTACCGTCCTTTCCGATGATAGAGAGCTTCTCAAGGTTATCGTAGAAATCGTCATCATACTCATGCTGCTGGAAATTATTCCTGTGCGCCACTTTATCCTTCCGGGCAGCGCCCTTCCTCTTCTCGGCGGAAGCCTCAAGATAAGCCTTAAGCTGTTCCATGTTCCTGATGCCTTCCTTGTTCCAGTTCGTAAGTATATTGTGGGCGTACTTGAAAGGTGTCGATTTGCCAACGGTAAGCTTGAGGGCTTCTTCGATGATGGGCATGTCATAACCGTACTCGTTGAGCCATATCTCAAGATACTTTTCCTCGTAGGCAGTGAGCTTCTTGCCAAGCCTGAGGGCTTTTGCAATGGTCTTTCCGATTTCCTTCGTTCTCTCGCATGCCTCCATGTACTTTTCCAGTTCCCAGTGGTTGGTGATCCCATGGTTGGCCCATGTGACGGCGACCTTTTCCACGTACTTTATATTCAGGGCGTTATTGTCGTAGCAGTACTTGAAAAGACTTACCATGACGTCCTCGTCGAAACGGAACGTCGTGAACCAGTTGTCTATGGCGGCATACCAGCCGGGAGCCATGAGCCCCTGGAAGAACATCTTGTTTATGGAATCGATGCACTGGTTCCGCTTTATATTTGCCTGGTTCTTCTGCTGATCTTCGGGCTCCAGGTCCGACGTGGTCTTTTTCCTGTAGAACCTTGAAAGGGCTTTTTCCTTGATATCGGTCAGGGATACCATGTCGCGGGTCCTTATGATAAGCTCTTCCTGCTCAAGAATTATGAACGCAGCGTTGACCGAGTCAAGGGACATGTCCAGCTTGGCGGCCAGGTCCTCGGGCCGGGCTTCCTTGCGGTACTTGCTTAAAAAGAGACAGTAAAGGTACACCTTGACGGCCTCAGGAGCCAGCCTTGGCATGATATCGCTGAGGAATACATCAGGGACCAGCGTGTCCGACAAAAGGATGTCCTTTACCAGTTCAAACTGCATGAAAAACCTCTTTCGTGTCATACTATGTAAGAATCGGATCTCAGGCTGAAAAAGCAGCCGGCTGTTCAGTCACGGTATAACCAAAACAGTCTTGGTTATCCTTTGGATATTATATCACAAGTATGACTGTAAATCAGGACCGGTACATAAATAATCCTGAGGAACTGAGAAAAGGAGAAGCGTATGCCCCAACTGGCTGTCAGGACCCGGAGCGGCCGGGTCGAAAGTCTCCATGACGGATATATCTGCGTCTCTGATCCGGACAGGAACATCGTATATTCCATCGGCAGCCCCGACATTTCCTGTTTCCTGCGCTCGGCAGGCAAACCCATCTACGCGGTGGCCCTGGTCGATTCGGGCGCCATGGAGAAATTCGGTCTCACTTTTAGGGACCTGGCAATGTTCTGTTCATCCCACCAGGGGAGAGCTTATCAGCGAAGGATCATACTATCCATACTGAAAAAGATCGGCTGCACTGAAAGGGACCTGGATTGCGGCCATAAGTATCCCGAGGACCGGGAAGTCCGCGACGCCCTTATCATGCTTTGCAAAAGACCGACACCCATATTCAGCAACTGCTCGGGAAAACATACGGGATTCCTGGCTCTTTGCAAGTATTATGGCTATCCTGTAAAAGGATATGTCAGACCTGAACATCCGGTCAACCTGCTTATGCTGAAGACCATGACCCGGCTGCTCGAATGTGACGAAAGCCGGATTATAACCGGGACAGACGGCTGCAGCCTGCCTACGTACATGCTGACCATCCGCGATATAGCATGGCTGTATGCGCGCCTGGCCTGCGGACATGGCAGCGGACATACCTATGATGACTGCCTTGGCATCATAAGGGATGCTATCATACAATATCCCGACGTTTTCAGGGGAAAAGGAACCTTCTGTACCGAACTTATCAGGCATACGAAGGGAAGGGTCATAGGAAAGCTGGGGGCTGAAGGACTGTACTGCATGGCCATCCCTGAAAAGCAACTGGGAGTCTGCATTAAAATGTCGGACGGGCATCCGTGGTCCAGCTTCGCCGTGGCGGCAAGGGTGCTCGAAGAACTGGAAGTGCTGGATGCTGATACATTCAGGAAGCTTGAAAAATGGACGCTTCCGCATATCCAAAACGACAAGGGGGAAGACGTGGGATATATCCATCCCGTTTTCAGCCTGCTGGAGCAAAAAACGGGTGAGTATGAACCGGGATGCATTTACCCGTAAAATCATGCAAAATGAGACTAA
>DUSJ01000323.1 GCA_012842645.1 Clostridiaceae bacterium
ATGAATTCGAGCTGCATAAAAAGGTAGAAAAACTGGCTCCCGAAGTATTCAGGGAAGTGAAGGGCATAGACAAGCCCATGTGTGCCAACATAGATTTCTATTCCGGGTTTGTGTATGATATGCTTGGTATTCCGGTGGAAATGAATACCCCCATTTTTGCCATAGCAAGGATCGTCGGCTGGTGCGCCCATATTATCGAAGAGCAACTGAACGGCGGGAAAATAATCAGGCCTGCGTATAAAAACATCAATAAACGCGGCGAGTACATAGAAATGTCAAAAAGGGCCTGAATAACCCGATTTATCATGAATGGAAAAGGAATGCCGAGAACACGGCATTCCTTTAATTGTTTGATTAAAAATTGTTAAATTTTATTTAAAATATGATTTTATAAACATTGCAGACGTCCGATAAAGATTTCCTTATGATATAATAATTGAAAAAAGGCAGTGGACAGGCACAAATGAAAAGGTTCAGCAAAACGGTAGTTTTTGTTCTCATTCTGTTTGGAATCCTGTCAATAACGCTTCAGGCTGCGGCGGCTTCCGCTTTCCGATATGAAGCAGAAAGCTGGCAGCTGTACAGATTAGGCCTGTTTGCCGGAAGATCCCGTGATAAGTTTGATCCCGACCTGGGAGCCACGCTGGACCGGCAGACGGGTGTGACACTCTTTTTGAATTTCTTTGGTAAAACTCCTGAAGTAAACAGGCTGAGCGATGACGAAACCGAGCGGATAATGTCAGGTTACGCAGATAATGGCAGTATACTGCCCTGGGCGCGCAAATACATGGCATATGCGGTTAAAACAGGCATGATTGTCGGGACATCAGCTGATACCCTTAGTCCTGGTCAGCCTTTGAACGGTCTCGCAAGCGCAGCCATGATACTCAGGGAGATGGGTTTTACGATCGAGAGAGAAGATTATTTCAATTCCATCAGGATTTTCTGCGGGAAAACCGGTCTGGGTCCGGCGGATATCGAATATTTCAGCAAGCCGGGACTGATTAAGGACGATGCCGTCGGCATGCTCCATGCTGCGTTGTTTGCCGAATGCTCCAATGGAAACACTCTTATCTGCAATTTTATAAACTCGGGCATCGTGCCGGCGGAAACGGCAATGGAACTGGAACTTGTAAAATATGAAGACCTTGGCATCATCTTTCCGCAGGAAGGTGGATATGCTCCGCCCGAAAGACCCGCGGGATACCAGCAGGCTTATAACCAGGTTTATGATGCCCTGTTTAATGGAAACGACAGTATATGGCTGATAAAGAACGAATATACCGACACCAAAGATAAAATAAAGGATATCATAATCACCTGCATCAGAGAAAATCCTGAAATACTATATTATTCAGGCTTCACTTACAGGTCGGATGGCCTGCTGACTTTAAAATACAGTAAAGACAGGCAAACCATACTGAACCACAGGTCGGAACTGGAAAAAAAGATCGCTAAGATCCTCAGTGAGATCATCAGGCCGGGTATGACCCCCTACCAGAAGGAGAAGGCAGTTCACGATTTCCTTGTCAGCAATTGCGAATATGATATGGAGGGCTACAACAAGGGCAATATCAGCCCGGAATCATATACCGCATACGGCGCGCTGTGCCTGGGCAAGGCGGTTTGCGAAGGATATGCCAAAGCGGCTTATCTCCTGCTGAACCGCGTAGGTGTCGAAACGATTATCATCACCGGGATATCAAAAGGCTATTCCCATTCTTGGAACCTTGTAAAGCTGGACGGACAGTATTATCACCTGGATATCACATGGGACGATACCATTCAGTATGAAGAAAACAAGGATATCAGGTATTACTATTTCAATCTTGACGATGCGACCATCAGCAGGGATCACGAATGGGACAGGGCCGGTTATCCGGCATGCACATCCAAAAAGTATGAATACTATACATATAACAACCTGATCGTAAAAAACCAGGACGAGTTTGTTGACAGGGTCATCGAGGAAGTAAAGAACGGGAACAGGTCCATTACGCTGAAAGTACAGGATACCAGGGGATTCGATATCAACACTGCGGCGGATGAAATCGTCAGCAAGCTTCAAATAAGTTGCAGACATCTTTATAACAATATCCTGGGTGTAGTCATGATAGCGTAAAATAATTGTGGAGTTTTTAAAACAAAAAACAGAGATCAACTCTCCTGTGTTAAAATTTTTATAAACACAAAAACAACAACACAAAGGAGGGAAGATCTCTGTGGATAATATTA
>DUSJ01000324.1 GCA_012842645.1 Clostridiaceae bacterium
ATACTACGTATATAATGAAAGGGAGCTTGCGAAGCTGTTCAAGGAGAAAAACTGGAACAGGAACGACAACAGCATTACAATCCAGCGGTTCAAGGGCCTTGGCGAAATGAACTCGGACCAGCTATGGGAAACCACCATGAATCCTGAAACAAGGCAGATACTCAAAGTGGAAGTGGACAATCCGCTGCAGACCGATGAAACAGTTACAACCCTGATGGGAGAAAAGGTTGAGCCGCGGAAGGAGTTCATCCATAAATACGCCCGGATGGTCAACAATCTTGATATTTGATATTGAATGTATTAATATAAATTGAAAGAGGCATAGCCTCTTTCTTTTTGCATTTAAATATAAGAAAAGGGTTAAATGTTTCACGTGAAACATTTATAAAATAAAAGGTGTTGTATGGTATTCAGAAAAGCTGTTGAGAATGACCTTGACAGTATATACGGATTAATTAAGCAGGCCCGGGAATATTTCAGGCAAAACGGTATCGACCAGTGGCAGGATAATTATCCGAACCCGGATATTGTCATGGAAGATATAAAAAACGAAGAATGCTATGTAGTCGAAAACGATGACGGGATAATCGCCACGGTGGTATTGTCCTTCAGGGGCGAAAAATCTTATGATAAGATATATGAAGGAAAATGGCTGTCAGATAATGATTATGCCGTTATACACCGGATAGCCGTGGACAGCAGGCACAAGGGAAAGAGAATATCGTCTTTCATTGTTAGCCGCCTCGAAGATATGTGCCTTGAAAAGAACGTGTTCAGTATAAGGGTAGATACGCACAGGGACAACAAGTCGATGTTAAAAATGCTGAGCAATAACGGTTATACATATTGCGGCATTATATACCTTGAGACCGGCTCTGAACGACTGGCTTTTGAAAAGATATTAAAATGATACGGACAGAGGTAAGCGCGATGAACGAAAAGGATTTTGTTTATGAACTGATGGCTGACAGTTCCGACATAAATGAAAATAACTGTTTGAAGCCATATGCATACCAGGACCTGTTCGGGAAAGTCGTCGATAAGCATCTTAACAATGTAAATCTGAACGTGGATACGACCATAAAATACAATCTGGTATGGGTACTGATTTCGCTCTCGGTGGAGATAGTAAAGCCTGTCGATCCTCACAGGAAACTGTTGGCGCAAACCTGGTATTCGCAGAGAAAAGGTCCTCTCTTCAGAAGGGAATTCGTTTTTACCAATGAAAGTTCTGAGTTGGTATTTCACGGATCTTCATTTTCAGTACTGATGGAATATGACAACAGGAAAATCTTCAGGAAAAAAGAGCTGCCATTCGATTTGGGCCTGCCAAAGGAAGAGTTTACAATAGAGGCATATCCTTCGTTCAAAACACACCTTGAGTTTGAAAAAATCGATGACAGGAAGGTATATAACAGTTTTATCGACTATATCGGTCACGTGAACAATACCAGGTACGGCGAATTTGCGTACGACGCGCTTGATGAGGAGGAACGGAACAGCCTTGACAGGATCAGGAGGTACGACATGTTCTTTAACTCCGAGCTCAGGATAAACGATACTTTTTCCGTTTACAAGGCAAAAGAAGATAAAAAGATTTTCGTTCGAGGCATCAACAACGCGACCGGAGAGGTTTCGTTTGATATAATTATGAGTGAATAGCAATCCGATATCACTTATGTGTAGTTTAAACATCACTGATGTGATAAAATTATATCACGAAAGACTGAGAGAAAACGAATTGTTTCACGTGAAACAAATTTGACGAGGTGCATCGATGGCCAGGATTATCGCGATTGCCAACCAAAAAGGCGGTGTGGGTAAAACAACGACAGCAGTAAACCTGAGCGCCTGTCTTGCGGTAAAGAACAAAAAAGTTCTCGTAATCGACATAGATCCGCAGGGTAACACAACCAGCGGTCTCGGAGTCGACAAAAATTCAATATCCAAATCCATTTATGACACGATAATAAACGAGGTACCGATAAAGGAGACTTTATG
>DUSJ01000325.1 GCA_012842645.1 Clostridiaceae bacterium
AAGGGAGCGCCGGTGTTTCCGAAATGGAAAAACTATTACGCTAATCTGTATTCCAGTTCCCCTGATGTGGCGGATTATATTTGGAATAATTTCGACCGGCTATATGAAGAGACCGCAAAATTCCGCGATCTGCTGTTTGAGACCACGTTGCCGGATTACGTGCTGGATGCCGTTTCCGCCAATATATCAATACTAAAAACCCCCACATGCCTTCGCCTTCCGGATGGAACACTTTACGGTTTCGAAGGCTGCCATGCTCATTCGGGAAGCTGTGAAGGATCATGCACCCATGTCTGGAACTATGATCAGGCGACTCCTTTTTTATTCCCGGCGCTCGCCCGTTCCATGCATGATATATATTACAAGTACAACCAGTATGAAAGCGGCAAAATGCTGTTCCGGATGATGATGCCGCCGGAAAAGACAAAAATTATTTTCTCAAAAAACAACGGGCCGACGAGGGCCGCAGCCGATGGACAAATGGGCGAGATTATGCGCATTTACAGGGAGTGGAAGATAAGCGGGGACAGCGAATGGCTGAAGGAAATATGGCCAAAAGCAAAAAAAGCCCTTCAGTATGCATGGAGCAGCGAGAATGAATATCATTGGGATGAAAACTGTGACGGAATAATGGAGGGAGCACAGCACAATACGCTGGATGTTGAGCTTTTCGGGCCTAATGCCTTTATATCCGGAATGTATCAGGGAGCTTTGCTTGCGGCATACGAAATGGGGAAAGCATTGGGTGATCCTGATCACGAGAAATACCTGGAAATATTTAATAAAGGCAATCGGATATTAAACGACCGGCTTTTCAACGGAGAGTACTATTACCAGGCAATAGACTTTAGAAATGATGACCGCTTCCCTATTGACCAGGAACTGGGCGAAATTAAGAATCAAATAGCGGAAGGCTGTTTTATTGACCAGACTCTTGCCCAGTGGCATGCTTCCCTTTATGGATTGGGCAGAATATTCGATGCCGATAAACATCAGACAGCGCTGAAATCCATTTACCGGTATAACTTTATAAACCACAGGAACCATGTCAACCCATGCAGGATATATGCTTTGAATGACGAATGGGGTGTTGTTCTTTGCACATGGCCTAAAGGGAACTCACCCAAGATTCCTGCGCCATACTCCACCGAATGCTGGACCGGAATGGAGTATGACTACGCGTGCAGGCTGATCCAGGAAGGGATGGTCGAAAAAGGCCTTGAAGTCGTGAAAGCCGTCAGGGACAGGTTTGACGGGAAAAAAAGAAATCCATGGAGTGAATTTGAGGCAGGCAACAATTATGCGCGTTCAATGGCTTCGTATTCACTGCTTCCTGCATTGTCCGGTTTCAGGTTTGATATGACAAAGGGGTTTATAGGCTTTGATCCGAGGATAAACCAGGAGAGCTTCAAGTGTTTCTGGTCCTGCGGAAGCGCGTGGGGACAATACTGCCAGGACGAAAGCAGCGCGAGACTGGAAGTGTGCTATGGCAGGATCGTGCTGAACAGCCTGGGCTTGCCGCCGATGCTGGTAAAAAAGGCGACAGAGGTTAAAATTAACGGTAAAAAGGTTGAGTTTATTCCGCGTGAAGATCGCCTGGAGTTCGGAAATCATGTATATCTGGAAAAAGGAGACATACTTAAGGTTAATTGATTATTACATGCTGAATAATAAAAAAGCGCGGGAAAGGAGAATGTTGAATGGGAAAGATAGTAGTTTTGGACGGATACACAGAAAATCCCGGAGATTTGTCGTGGAGCGGACTTGAAGCGTTGGGCGAGCTTAAGGTATACGACCGTACAACGGTTGACCAGATAGCTGCAAGAATCGGAGACGCCGAGTATATATATACCAACAAGACACCTATTACAAGAGAAACTCTGGATGCATGCCCGAATATAAAGTTCATTGGGGTACTGGCAACAGGCTATGACGTTGTCGACGTACAGGCGGCGAAAGAAAAAGGGATAACGGTAACCAATATCCCGACCTATGGCACAACAGCGGTTGCCCAGTTCGTTTTTGCGCTTTTGCTTGAAATCTGCCACCATGCAGGCGCTCATTCCGAGGCTGTAAAGGCCGGTGAATGGAGCAGGTGCCCGGACTTCTGTTTCTGGAATTATCCTCTTATAGAGCTTGCAGGGAAAACTTTTGGAATTATAGGTTTTGGCAGAATAGGGCAGGCAACGGCTAAAATTGCCGTGGCGTTTGGCATGAAGGTTATTGCGTTTGATGAGTATCCTGACAAGTCTCTTGAAACAGAAGATATTAAACTTGTCAGCCTTGACGAAGTACTGTCGCGATCCGACGTTATTTCGCTGCATTGCCCGCTTTTGCCTTCAACCAGGGGGATCATAAACAAAGATACCATTGCCAGAATGAAAGACGGGGTAATCATCATAAATACCGCGAGAGGGCCGCTGATTGCAGAGGAAGATCTGAAAGAAGCGCTTGATTCCGGGAAAGTATATGCCGCGGCAGTGGATGTCGTGTCAAAAGAACCTATCAGGCCTGATAATGTGCTTCTTGCATGCAAAAACTGCATAATAACACCTCACATTGCCTGGGCGCCTAAAGAGTCGCGCCAGCGTCTGATGGATATAGCGGTCGATAACCTGAAGCAATTCCTAAAGGGTAACCCGGTCAACGTAGTAAATAAATGAGGAGGTAAATGCGGATGATTGAACCGATTAAAAAATTCATGAAGCTGGGATTGGTGCATTTTATGGCCTATCCGTCCACAATTAAGGGCGAAGGCCCCATATTGGAGACAGTTAAGAAAATCGCGGCAGACAGCTATTTCGACGCGATAGAGATAACCTGGATAAAAGACCCGAAAGTCAGGGCGGAAGTAAAAAAGGTACTGGATTCCTCCCATATGACAGTGGCATACGGAGGACAACCCAGGCTGCTGACAACAGGAAGCAATATAAACAGTCTTGATGAGGCAAAACGCCTGGAAGCATTGGCAAATCTCAAAGAAGGAATCGACGAGGCATATGAGATGGGAGCGGTGGGGTTCGCTTTCCTTTCGGGAAGATATGAAGAGGAAACAAAGGAAGAATCGTACCAGGCACTGGTAAAATCGACCAGCGAGCTATGCGAATATGCGAAATCAAAAGGGAATATGAGAATAGCGCTGGAAGTCTTCGATTATGATATTGACAAGAAGTCAGTCATAGGGCCGGCTGCACTGGCAAAAAGATTTGCGGAGGAAATGCGTGGAAGGTTCGACAACTTTGGGCTGATGGTGGATTTATCACACATCCCGATGCTGCATGAGACAATTGAGGAAAGCATCCTTCCGGTAAAAGATTACATAATCCATGCGCATATGGGCAATACCGTAATCAGGGATCCGGGCTGCGAGGCTTACGGTGATATGCACCCGCGGTTTGGATTCCCCAACAGCGAAAATGATGTAGACCAGCTTGTTGAATACTTGAGGACCCTGATGGAGATCGGCTTTATCAGCGAAAAGAACCGGCCTATCGTGAGTTTCGAGGTAAAACCCTGGGGCGATGAGGATCCCGACGTGGTTATTGCCAATGCCAAGCGGACTCTTGACCTCGCCTGGGCCAGACTGTAGCAATTCATAAAAGGGTTTCACATATAGCATTAAGCATAAACAGCGCTTAGGGGTGTTTTTATAAGCCACTCTATTGTGAACGAGCGCAAAATTTCGGTCAGAGATGGGCAGGAGAAAGAATATGAAAGCATTAGTCAAATATGATAAAGGTCCTGGAAACATGGAAGTTAGAGATGTTCCCGAGCCTGTTGCCGGAGCGGGACAAATAAAAATCAAAGTAAAATATTCGGGTATATGCGGGTCTGATTTGCATATATATCACAGCGACATTGCCATTCCTGTAAGACCTCCGGTCATAACCGGCCATGAATTCTCAGGCGTCGTTGAAGAAGTCGGTGAAGGAGTTTCAGGGTTTAAACCAGGAGACAGGGTAGTAAGTGAAACTGCATATCATTATTGCGGTACATGCCATTTTTGCAGGGAAGGGTTCTATAATCTGTGTGTTGAGCGCAAAACCCTTGGATATTGGTTTAACGGTATTTTTGCCAGATATACGGTGGTTCCTGCAGCCAGAGTACATAAAATTCCCGATAATGTATCAGACATAGCGGCCGCAATGACAGAACCGCTGGCCTGCGTTTGTCACGCTGTTTATGACCTTTGCAGAATTGTTCCGGGAAACCTGGTCCTGATAACAGGTCCCGGCGCAGTTGGACTAATGGCCGTGCAGGTTGCCAAAGCCCATGGAGCTGTCGTTGTCGTAAGCGGAACTGATATTGACTTTAAGCGTCTTGAAATGGCAAAGAAGCTGGGAGCGGATTACGCGGTGAACGTAGAAAAGGATAACCTCGAGGATATTATTGGGAAGCTGTCCGGGGGTTACGGAGCTGATGTGGTTCTCGAATGCGCGGGCACTGAATCTGCCGTAGATACGGGCCTCAAATTAATTAAAAAACGCGGCTGGTTTACACAAATCGGTCTTCCGGGTAAAAAAGTGAATTTTGATATCGAAAAAATCTGCTATAAAGAACTGCATTTCTCGGGCTCTCTTGGCTCGCGCAATCATAGCTGGCGGATGGCCCTGAAGCTGCAGGAAGAAGGAAAGGTAAACCTTGAACCTCTGGCTGACACTATAATGCCCCTGACCCGGTGGAAGGAAGCATTCGAGCGTTTTGAAAAGAAACAGGGCTGCAAAATTCTTCTTACTCCCAAGGATTAAGGTTTCCCGGAGCGGCGGGCAAATAATTCTCCTACATGAATAAGACCAAGGAGGTTTTACATAATGAGCATATCTTTATCAAGGAAGCAGGAACTGGATGATCTTTGCCGCAAATTCCGCATGGATTTGATAGAGCTTCTGTATTCTATACAAACCGGCCATCCCGGCGGTTCATTATCCGTATGTGAGATTTTAACAGCTTTATATTTTGAAAAAGCCAGGGTTGATCCCAAAAATCCGGGTTGGGAACACAGGGACCGTATCGTGCTTGCAAAAGGGCATGCAGCGCCAATGCTTTACAGAATTTTAGCTGAGAAAGGATTTTTCCCGGTTGAGGAAATGAAGACTTTAAGACAGCTGAACACAAGGCTTCAGGGACATCCCTGCGCCCTTGAGACACCGGGGGTGGAATTATCCACGGGGCCTCTTGGAATAGGGCTCTCGGCAGCCCTGGGAATAGCCCTCGGCCTTAAATTATCGAAAATCGACTCGACAGTGTACGCGGTTATGGGCGATGGAGAATTGAACGAGGGAACTGTCTGGGAAGCATTGATGAGCGCTTCAAAATTTAAAGCCGACAATCTTGTAATAATTATAGATCGTAATAATGTGCAGCTTGATGGCACAGCGGATGAAATCATGCCAATGGGCGACTTAAAAGCAAAATTGGAGGCTTTCGGATGTGAGGTTTTTGAATGCGACGGTCACAACATTTCGGAGCTTTGTGATGCCATTGATAATGCAAAGGCAGTCAAAGAGAAACCCGCTGCTATTATTGCAAGGACAGTCAAGGGTAAAGGGATTTCATTCATGGAAGGAGAAAGCGCATGGCATGGAAAACCCATTGGTTTTGAAGAATACAAAACTGCGATGGCTGAATTGAGAGGTGAAGAATAATGGGGAGAAGCCAAAGGGATGTATATGGCGACGCACTTGTACGTTACGGAAAAGATAATGAAAATGTTGTCGTTCTGGATGCGGATGTGTCGAACTCAACGAAATCGGCAGGTTTCGGCAAAGATTTCCCTGAACGGTTTTTTAACGCAGGTATTGCCGAAGCAAATATGGTAAGCATGGCCGCAGGTCTTGCCGCAACAGGGAAAATACCGTTTATTAATACCTTCGCTGTTTTCCTGAACTCCATCGGGCTTATAGGAGCAAGGAATTTTGGCTCCTATTCGAAATTGAACATGAAGTTTATTGGCGCATACGGAGGATTGTCAGATTCTTACGACGGTCCGAGCCATCATTCGCTGGAAGATATAGCAATATTCAGAACTTTGCCGAATTTTCAGGTTTTTGTCGCATCTGACGAATATCTGACCGACTGGCTTGTAAAGAATGCTATTGAAGTGAACGCTCCCATGTACATCAGGATATCCAGGGATGAAACACGGACGGTTTACACGCCAGAAACAAAATTTGAAGCAGGAAAAGGCAAGGTTATTCGCGAGGGAAATGATGCGACTATAATTGCCTGTGGCGTTATGGTGGGACAAGCGGTCGAGGCTGCTGAAAAGCTGGCGGAGAAGGATATTTATGTAAGAGTCATTGATATGTTCACCATAAAGCCTGTTGACAGAGAACTTATCCTGGAATCATCAGCCTTGACAGGAGCCATAGTGACAGCGGAAGAACACAGCGTTATCGGCGGCCTTGGAGGAGCGGTGGCCGAAGTTCTGACATCATACGGAGGGAAGATAGTTCAGGAATTCGTAGGAGTTAATGATTGCCACGCAGAATGCGGACAATATTCACAGCTTCTCGACAAATACGGCCTGGGTGTCGATTCCCTTGTAGCTGCGGTTGAAAAAGCCATAGCAAGAAAAAAAGAAAAAGGCTGAGACTAAGAGAGTATATTACGGGGGGAGTAAATAAGCAGGGCAGCACCAATGCTTTTTCGGGGCTGCCCTGTTATCTGTCTGGAATTAAATATCTGGTTGTTTTATTTAAGAAATCTGTTGATTCGATAAAGAAATGGATATTAATTATATAAGTAAAATGTGACTTTATTACGGAAGGTCCGGGAGAAATATATTATAATAAAAATCTAATAATTTGATTAACAGGCGAAAAGCAAAATTTTAAACAAGTGAGTAAAGGAAACCTGGTATGGATTACCTGATTACGTTTCTTGAGGGAATAATAGCGTTTGTATCGCCATGCATGCTGCCAATGCTGCCAATATTTATTTCCTACTTTGCAGGGGGAAAGGAAAACAGGAAAAGGTCCTTTATGAATGCCCTCGGATTTGTGCTGGGATTTACGGCGGTATTCGTACTGATGGGCGCATTTGCCGGATTCATAGGGAGTTTTCTCGTAAGGTATTCCAAGTGGGTGAATATTGTTACCGGCGGGATAGTAACACTGCTGGGACTGAACTACCTGGAAATCATAAGGATCTCCTTCCTTAACAGGAATCATGGCGTCAGTGACAAGCCATCGGAACCGGGTTTCTTTTCATCCGTATTGTTCGGGACAGCCTTTTCCATCGGCTGGTCTCCCTGCGTGGGATCATTCCTTGGCTCTGCCCTGATGCTTGCCGCATCTTCCAGCGACAGTCTCAGGGGTATACTGATGCTTCTGAGCTTTTCGGCAGGACTCGGTCTTCCTTTCATGATATCGGCGCTGATCATGGATAAACTGAAGGAAGTATTTGATTTTATCAAGCGCAACTACAAAACGGTAAACATGATATCCGGCATTTTGCTCATAATGCTCGGCATTGCCATGATGACGGGATACCTGGGAAAAATCCTTACAATTCTATCGTTTTGACAAGGGAGAAGCAAAATGAACAAGAAGTCTAAAATGTTGCTTTATATTGCAGGTTTTGCCCTTTTGATCCTTGCAGCGACGCTAAGTTACAATTACCTGAGCAAAAAATACAGGGCCCCGGGACTCGGAAATACAGCCACGCTCGCTGCAACCAGCGCTGCGGCTTCGCCTGATGAAAGCAAGGGGGCTCCGGCCAAAACACCTGATGAAACTGATGAAGATGAGGGGAAAGTTAAAGCCCCGGACTTTACCGTCATTGATTATGACGGGAATGAAGCTACGCTGAACGACTTTATTGGCACACCCATCGTACTGAATTTCTGGGCAAGCTGGTGTCCTCCGTGCAGGGATGAAATGCCCCATTTCAATAAGGTATCCGAAGAATACCGGGAAGACGAATTACTTTTCCTGATGGTCGACCTGGTTGACGGAAGCACTGAAACGGTTGAAACTGGGAAGAGATATATCGAAGGAAACGGCTTTACTTTTAAAGTGCTTTTCGATACGAAGCAGGATGCCGCGATAACCTACGGGATCCGTTCCATACCATGCACCTTTTTCATAGACAGGGACGGGTACATCGTCGGGGGAGCCAGGGGAAGCATTGATGAGGATACATTAAGATACGGAATTTCATTGATTATTGATTGAGCCATTGCAGAGGGGACGGTTCTGTTGACAACATATTGCCAAAAGAACCGTCCCCGTGACAACTTTAATCCGGGTTATCAGTTTTGTCCGAAAAAGACTTCTTCCGCTTTTTAACGCATTCTGTGAGCAGGTACTCAATCTGCCCGTTTATGGAGCGGAATTCATCCTCGGCCCAGGCCGCAAGCTCCTTCCATAGCGAGGGTGAAAGGCGCAGCAGTATTTGCTTTTTATCCTGATCGGTTTTCTTTTCCTTATCCATAGGCATCAGTATATCGACCCGCTGTTGACTACCGGCTGGGCGTCCTTGTTGCCGCAGAGCACGACGAGCAGGTTGCTGACCATAGCAGCCTTCCTTTCCTCGTCAAGATTGACTATGCCGGTCTCATTCAGTTTGCTGAGAGCCATTTCGACCATTCCCACGGCGCCGTCCACTATCATTTTTCTTGCATCTATAATGGCAGTAGCCTGTTGCCTTTGCAGCATTGCAGCGGCGATTTCCGGAGCGTATGCAAGATGAGTTATACGAGCTTCGATTATCTCAAGCCCTGCTACATCCACCCGGGACTGGAGCTCTGCTTTAAGCTTGTCAGCGACTTCCTGGCTGCTGCCGCGCAAGGTCATTTCCTCCCCTTCCTCGGCTGAATCATAAGGATATAGCCTGACGATGTCTCTCAGCGCAGAATCGCTTTGAATGGACAGGAATGCCTTGTAATTGTCCACGTCAAATACTGCCTTTGCTGTATCGACGACCCGCCAGATCACGACTATTCCCACTTCCACAGGATTGCCCAACTTGTCGTTGATCTTCTGCTTATTATTGTTCAGAGTCATGACTTTCAATGATATGGTTTTTCTTTGTAAGGCCAGATTGACATTGACGTTTCCGGTCTGATTATTAAATTGAAGGACCGGATTCTGATCCTCTGTGCCTGTGGCCATGCCGCGACCGATAGTTGGGTTGAAAGCCGAGGCCAGGGGATTTACATAGTAGAATCCCTCTCCCTTAAGAGTTCCGATGTACTTTCCGAACAGCGTAAGGACCAGGGCCTCCTGGGGCTTGAGGATTTTCAGGCCCTTGAACGGCAGCCAGCTTATACATAGGTACAACATCCCGATGATAAACAAAACAGGACCAACGACCGGGACCTTGCCATTGTCCATCAGGATCCCTCCCGCTACTATTGCAGCAATCGAGACCAATAACAGGAACATGCTCAGAATAAGCATACCCATGCCATTTTTAGCTTTCAGTTCTATCTCCCTGATATTATTGCTTTCCATATGGAACCTCCGATATAATTTTATATTATTATGATATCAAAATGATATCATCAATCAAGTAAGATGTCAATATATTCCTTAAGTTAATACTGCTTGGCGATCCGGGACCTTTCGTCATATCCATGCAGGCAATATATTAAAAGAATATAGC
>DUSJ01000326.1 GCA_012842645.1 Clostridiaceae bacterium
CAGCAAAAGTTGAGGAAAAAGGCGGTCATCCGGAGATGACCGCCTTTTTGACATTGTTATTAAGGATTAATGTTCGTCTTCATGCTTTTCACCATTTCAAGGAACTCAGCCTTGTAAGGATCTTCTTTTACACCAGGCAGGCCGGCGATCCTTCTGTAAATATTCTCAAAACTGCTGCCGCCCTTGTATTCGGAGTCCCTCAGCAGGAGTCCGAACTCGGCTGCAGCCGAAGCGAAGGCAAAATTATCCGACATCACGCTCCTGATATGACTGTCGTCCACCGGGAATGCAAGCAGCTTGCTGGTTTCTTCTTCGGGTTCCTTGTACCTGATCTGGATATTGAGCCATTCATCGCTTCCCTTGACAACAGAATACTGGTATTTCAGGTCATTTCCTTCGATTTTCTCTCCCTCGGCCGCAGGAATTATTTCATAAAGCGCGGTTACCCTGTGTCCCGCTCCCAGTTCGCCGGCGTCCTTTGTGTCATCATCGAAGTCCTCGTCATTGAGCATCCTGTTTTCATACCCTATCAGCCGATACTCCCTGACTTTCTCAGGATTGAACTCGACCTGGATCTTTACATCTTTGGCTATAGTCAGCAGCGTTCCTCCCATTTCTTCCACGAGGACCTTCCTGGCTTCCAGGAGCGAATCTATATACGAGTAATTGCCGTTGCCATTGTCAGCGAGAGCTTCCATTTTATTGTCCTTGATATTGCCCTGGCCGAAGCCCATTACAGACAGGTAAACACCCTCTCCCCGTTTCTTTTCTATCAGCCTGGTAAGCTCGCCCTCGCTTGAAACGCCCACATTGAAATCTCCGTCCGTCGCGAGGATCACCCGGTTATTGCCGCCTTTGATAAAATACTTCTTCGCTATTTCATAGGCTGTCTCTATACCTTTGGCCCCCGCTGTCGCACCTCCGGCCTCAAGGCTCTCTATTGCCTCAGTTATCTCCAGTTTCCTGTCCCCCGGAACACCTTCCATTACTACCGAATCGCTCCCGGCATAAGTAACTATCGATATCCTGTCCTGGGGACGCAGGTTTTCAACAAGCAAAGCAAGCGCTTTCTTGACCAGCGGAAGTTTATTCTCACTCCACATCGAACCCGAAACATCGATAAGGAAAACAAGGTGGCTGGGCGGTATATCGGAGAGGTCGACCTCTTTGCCCTGGAGACCTATAAGCAGCAGCTTGCTGTCATTATTCCACGGGCAATCCGAGATCTCGGTGTAAACAGAAAACGGTACATCTCCCTGGGGTTTCGGATAATCGTACCTGAAGTAGTTTATCATTTCCTCGATCCGGACAGCGTCCCGGGGTACCTGCTGCCCGTTCTGCAGGTATCGCCTTACGTTTGAGTAGGAAGCCGTGTCCACGTCGATGGAAAAGGTAGACAGCGGCACTTTATACGCTGAAACAAATCCTCTTTCAGTAATACTGTTATACTCCTCGGTGTTGAAGTCAGGCACATCGAAACCATATGCATCCATTTCTCCTGAAAAATAAAGCGCATCTGAGTAAGCATTGGCGTACTCCGGCATCGATGAAGCCATGGGTACGGAACCTTTTTGGAACAAAGCCGATGATCTTGCAGAACCATCCCTTGATGAACTGCCGCAAGATGCGAACACTAAGCAGACTGGGATATTTTGCCTTTGGTTCATTTTGGAAAAGCAATGATTAACAATCAGGGATACAAAACATGAAGGAAGTGTATAAGAACCAATAAAAAAGGGCTCTTACAAGCCCAGCAAATCAACTGCGTTATTATACAGTATTGCCTCTTCGGCCTCCGGTTCAAGGCGAAGGTTTTTTATACATTGGATAGCCCAGCCCTGGTCTGTCCAGGGCGCATCGGATCCAAACAGGATCTTCCTGTATCCATGTTCGTGAATGATACGTTTCGCCTGTTCGTCATCCATCATTCCTACAGCATAGGAAGTATCAAGATAAATGTCTTTCCCCACAAGATGCTTTTCGACCTCGTCCCAGTATCTAAATCCTCCCATATGGGCCGCCACTATCTTTCCGCCTTTAAATCGCTCCAATAACACTGCAAGCCTTTCAGGCGTGCAATGGTAAGGCGGCGCGTACCCGATGTCCTCGCCCGCATGGAACGCTATGACAAGACCAAGTTCAAAAGCAAGCTCATATATGGGGAACATGGTTTCATCATCCACATAGAACTCCTGGTATTCGGGATGGTATTTAATCCCTTTAAGCCCAAGCTCCCTGATACGCTTAAGCTCGTTTTTCCAGTCCTCATAAAGCGGATGGATGCTGCCAAAGGATATGATATTTTCATCCTGTATATTTGCTGCCCAGCTATTTATCTTTTCAGTCTGTGACGGCTTCGTAGCAATGTTAAAAATCACGGAACCAGTTATCCCGTTTACTTCCATCGATCTCTTCAGATCGCCTGCCGTTCCGTTCAGCATTGCCGGTATGCCCGCTTTCACGGATAAAGCCGAAACAGCCTTCTCAGCGAGCTCATCCGGGAAACAGTGGGTATGGAAATCAATAATCAACTCAATCGCCTCACTTTTATATTGATTTTATAACAGCATAAAAAAATATTACATCGACACAATAATAAAATAGCATTGATTACCGGGAGTGATTTTTTCATTGAACGAGGGCTTGGTTGTATTTGTCAGGTCCATAATCGCCTTTTTTTCCCTGCTCATATTTACCAGAATAATCGGTAAGGAGCAAATAAGTCAACTCACATTTTTCGATTATGTTCTTGGTATTACGATAGGTTCCATTGCAGCATCCCTGGCCACGGATCTGTCAAGCAGGGCATGGCCCCACTGGGTTGGTCTTATCACATGGGCAGCCCTGGGATACCTTATGGAAATTATCACCCTGAAATGGAGATATGCCGCAAAGGTTCTTGAAGGACAGCCTGATATCGTCATCATGAACGGGAAGATCCTTGAAGGGGCATTGAAAAAGTCCAAATACAGGGCATCGGATATCATTGAACTGTTAAGGAACCAGGGTATATTCGATCTTAACGAGGTAAGCTATGCTATCATGGAGTCCAACGGCCGGCTTTCGGTACTTAAAAAGCCTGAGTATCAGCCTCTTACGCCAAATGATATGAACATCCAGGTCAAGGACAAGGGTATCGGCACAGAGCTTATATATGATGGCATCTTGTTCGCCGATAACCTGAAGCAGGCCGGAAAGGACGAAGCATGGCTCATGAATCAGCTAAAAGCACAGGGTATAAATAGTATCTCTGAGGTATTTTTAGCTACGATAAATCCTCAGGGAAGCCTTTATATAGACAAATACGACGATCACATACTAAAAGCCATCGATGTGGGCGACTACAGGGGACCTTTTTAGGAGGG
>DUSJ01000327.1 GCA_012842645.1 Clostridiaceae bacterium
CGAATCGTTGAAACTTGAGATGCTGGACGGGGATCGTATCTCAAGTTATAATGGGATTATTGATAAAATAATAAAATCTGACGATATTTTAGTAAACAGGGACATACTGGCGGTCATATACAAATATGTACGGCGGATGGCAACAGGTCCGTTATCTGTTCCCGATATATTTGTACATGCCCGAATACTTGAGAATGAAGCAAAAAAGAACATTAACTTTTTTAAATTCTTTGTTTCGCTTCTTGTGTTCGACGAACTGGGACTGATGGAATTCAGCCTCGGGGCAGATGGTTTATACAGGATAGGTATTATTGAGGGAGCAGGTAAAGTTGACCTCGGAGATTCGGAAATACTGGATTGGGTCAGTGAGATCGCAGCTTCCATGGAGTGATTGTTGAGAGAATGATTGACGGATTCATGAGACTTAAGTCATTAATTGAAAAGTACAACCCGGATGCGAATTTCGGCCTGATTGAGAAGGCATACAGGTTTTCCACGAAAGCCCATGAAGGCCAGGAACGCGTATCAGGGGATCCGTATATCGTTCATCCTGTGGAGGTAGGGTGTATCCTTGCCGAGCTCGAAATGGACGAGAGCTCTATTGCTGCCGGAATACTCCATGACACCATTGAAGATACTCCATATACCTATGATTTCATAAAAAAGGAATTTGGGACCGAGATTGCCGAGCTTGTCCAGGGCGTTACAAAACTTACCAGGATACCATATACGACGAAGCAGGAGATCCAGGCCGAAAACTTCCGAAAAATGTTCCTGGCCATGGCAAAAGACATCAGGGTAATCATCATCAAGCTTGCAGACCGTCTCCACAACATGAGGACATTGAAATTCATGTCGAAGGAAAAACAGCTGCAGAAAGCGCGCGAGACCATGGAGATATACGCTCCTCTCGCTCACAGGCTTGGTATCCATAAGATCAAGGGCGAACTGGAAGATTTAAGTTTCAGGTATCTGGATGACAGAAGCTATTACGATCTTGCAGAAAAGATCGCCAAAAAGCGCAGGGAGCGCGAGGAGTATATCAACAATATTATCGAGGAAGTCAGGAAAAAAACCGAGGAAGTTGGTATAAAAGCGACCATCGAGGGAAGGGCAAAGCACCTTTACAGCATATACAAGAAAATGACTACCCAGAACAAAACCATAGACCAGATTTACGACCTCTTTGCGATACGCCTGATCGTTGACACCGTTAAGGACTGCTACGCCGCCCTTGGACTCATGCACGAGATGTTCAAGCCCATGCCGGGCCGTTTCAAGGATTATATTTCGATGCCCAAGCCCAATATGTACCAGTCTCTCCATTCTACAGTCATAGGTCCCGAGGGGATCCCCTTTGAAATCCAGATCAGGACATGGGAAATGCACAGAGTCGCCGAAGTCGGTATTGCCGCCCACTGGAAGTACAAGGAAGGCGGATACAGTGAAAAATCATATGCCGAGAAGCTTTCATGGCTCAGGCAGATGATCGAATGGCAGAAAGAAGCCAGGGATCCCGATGAGTTCATGGAAAACCTGAAAATCGACCTGTTCACCGACGAGGTTTTCGTGTTTACGCCGAAGGGCGATGTTAAGAACCTCAAGGCGGGTTCTACTCCCATAGATTTTGCCTATTCAATCCACAGCGACATCGGCAACAGGATGATTGGCGCCAAGGTAAACGGCAGGATAGAGAAACTGGATTACGAACTGAAGAACGGCGATATCGTAGAGATAATAACCTCAGGCGCAAGCAACGGACCAAGCAGGGACTGGCTCAAGATAGTCAAGACTTCCCAGGCCAGGAACAAGATCAACCAGTGGTTCAAGAAGGAAAAAAGGGAAGAGAATATCGAGCAGGGCAGGGATCTGTTTGAAAAGGAACTGAAAAAGAACAGCCTTACGCCGAGCCAGGTGCTGAAAAGCGATGTTATTGACACGATCCTCAGGAAGTACAATTATCACAGCATCGAGGACATGTATGCAGCAATGGCCCTTGGCGCGATAACTCCCAAGAAGGTCGTGTCAAGGTTCAAGGAGGAGTACAGGAAGAGCCTGCCGCCTGAAGAGCAGACCAAGGTTCTTCTTGACCAGATTGAGAAGGAAAAGAAAAAGAAGAGCAGGAGCATTCCTGAAAGCGGCATCGTAGTCAAGGGGATAGACAACTGCCTGGTCAGGCTGTCCCGCTGCTGCAACCCGGTTCCCGGCGACGAAATCATAGGATATATTACAAGGGGCAGGGGAGTCTCGGTACACAGGAAGGATTGCCCCAACGTGCGCAATACGATAATCGACAACGACGCAAGGCTCATCGAGGTGTACTGGTATAATAACGTACTGCCCAACGTTTCATACCTCGCGGATATAACCCTTAAAGCCCATGACAGGACGGGGCTCCTTGTGGAGATCACGAATGCCATAGGCGAATCAAGGATCCCCCTGAGGGCAATAAATGCAAGAACCAGCAAGGAAATGTACGTGCTCATGCATATGACCCTTGAGATTAACAATACCGAGCAATTGGACAAGATAATCGCTAAGATCAGCCGGATCAAGGACGTATTCGAAATATCAAGGAACAAGTAAATGTTATATCATTGAGTGTCATCCCGAGCGTAACGAAGCGAAGGATCTCCGGGTTCCCTGCTGTGACGGGATGACATGCCGTAATACGGAGGAAAATATGCGTGCTGTGGTACAGCGTGTAAATCGCGCGGAAGTAAGGGTAAACGGAAGCGTGACCGGTAAAATAGAAAAAGGGATTCTTGTATTCCTGGGAGTAGGGGAAGAGGACGAAACCAGGGATCTTGATTACATGGCAGAAAAAGTGGCAAATTTACGGATATTCGAGGATGAAGAAGGGAAAATGAACCTTTCGGTGATAGATGTGGGCGGACAGGCCCTTGTGGTTTCCCAGTTCACCCTATACGGCGATTGCAGGAAAGGCAGGCGCCCGAGCTATTCAAGCGCTGCCAGGCCGGAAAAAGCCCGCAGCATGTACGAGAAATTCATGGATATATTAAGAAGGGATTATGGCCTTCACGTGGAAGCGGGAATCTTCCAGGCCGAAATGGAAGTGGACCTTGTAAACGACGGTCCTGTAACCTTGCTCATAGACAGCAGAAAGACTTTTTGAGGAATGATCATATGGAACTTGTGATCCTTTCCAACGGAGTATTTGCTTCCAACACATATATAGTTGAAAACCGGAAGGAATGCGCCATCATCGACTGCGGCAACAGGCCTCGGGACGTCATGGCGGTATTGGAGAAAAAGGGGCTTAAAGCCAAATATATCATCCTGACTCACGGGCACGTGGACCATATTCTCTACGCAGGGGAACTGAAGAAGGAGACCGGCGCACAGATCTGCATCCACAGTGACGAAGAAGACCTGTACATGGATCCCATGAAGAACGGATATGATATGTTCGGCTTCGATATAGACCTTGCCCATTACCCGCCTGACAGGCTTTTAAAGGATGGCGACAGGCTCCCGCTGGGCGAAACGGAGCTTGTAATAATCCATACACCGGGGCATTCCCCGGGCGGCATATCGGTATTGTGCGGAAATATGCTTTTTACCGGCGATACCCTGTTCCAGCTCAGCGTTGGAAGGACTGATCTGTACGGCGGCAGCGTGAAGTCTCTCGCCGAATCAATAAAGAACAGGTTGTTTACACTGGATGGAGAAATAACGGTCTATCCCGGACACGGGCCGTTAACGACCATCGCGTTTGAGAGGGAGAACAATCCTTATGTCTGAGCCGGTGACGCTCTGGGTAATAATAAACGGAATAGATATGGAACATGAGGCGTGGCTTTTGATACGCCTTTTTTTTAAGGACGATTCATTCAGGTTTTACCCC
>DUSJ01000328.1 GCA_012842645.1 Clostridiaceae bacterium
TGAAGGGATGGATGCGTCTTTCCCTCGCTTTGAACAGCTTTTCCCTCGAAGTATCATGTTTCCTGAGTTCTTCGGCTGAATAATCCTTGTTTATAAGGTTCGGAATATTTTTTCCTTCAAAGTTGCCTTCACGGGTAATACCATATAATTTGCAGAAGGATACACCATCGTCTTTACCTAATAACGTCATGACTTCATCATGTGTCCAGAGATAAAACTTTCCCTCTTCCCCTTCCGAATCGGCATCTTCGGCGCAGTAGAAACCGCCTTCCGGCGATGTCAGTTCCCTCAGGACATACGACAGGATGTCACCTGCAATTATTCCGTATTTGTCTTTTTTAGTGGCCTGGTACGCTTCCAGATAAGTAATCACAAGAAGGGCGTTATCATAAAGCATCTTTTCAAAATGCGGCACCAGCCATTTCCTGTCAGTCGAATACCGGCAGAAACCGAAACCGATATGGTCATAGATACCTCCCCTGTACATTGAATCCAGGGTTTTCTCAACCATATCAAGCGCCTGTTTTTCATTGGTCATCTTCCAGTACCGGAGCAGGAACATCAGGTTATGAGGTGTCGGGAATTTAGGCGCATGGCCGAAACCGCCATATACAGGATCGAAGTAATTAATGTAATTATTGAATGCAATATCAAATATTTCTTTTGGGATATCGAACTTTTCTGATCCCTGTTCCCGGTTTATAAAATCAAGGATTTTGGTCCCCGAATCGGTCAGCGCGCTCCTGTTGTTTTGCCATGCATTATTGACAGCCTTCAGGATACTCATCAGTCCCTGCATTCCCATCCTGTCATTCCTGGGAAAGTAAGTACCCGCAAAAAAAGGCTTTTGATCCGGTGTCATTATTATTGTGAGCGGCCAGCCGCCATGGCCTGTCAGAGCCTGGCATACCTCCATGTAAATATGGTCAATATCTGGCCTCTCTTCCCTGTCAACTTTTATCGAAACAAAATGCTCATTCAGATAATCAGCAACTTCCTGATCCTCAAAGCTCTCCCTTTCCATCACATGGCACCAGTGGCAGGTGGAATAGCCGATGGAAAGGAAAATAGGCTTATCTTCCGCTTTTGCCCTGGAAAAGGCTTCTTCTCCCCAGGGATACCAGTCAACAGGGTTATACGCATGCTGCAACAGGTAAGGTGATTTCTCGTGGATCAGTCTGTTGGCTTTGTTAGTTGACATGCAGGCATCACCTGCCTTTCATAAAAGGGTTTTGATTTTAACACAAGCTATTATTTGAAAGGAAGGCTTTATATATTCAGTTAGACACCGGTTAATTACTTAAACTTGTCCTGTTCATAACCGTTATTTTTGCTTATATCTGTCCTTTTCCATAAAGAATGTTTTATCTGCATATCGGTCTCCCCGGCAGATTAAGTATAGGCTCAGGAAATATTGATTTCCTTTTCATAAATTAAAAGGCTTATTAATAAAAATTAGGCCTTTTTGTATCATATTTTACTGTTAAAGTATTCTTGGGTAACGCGAAGCTGTTTCTTAAGGATTTCTTCTCCAGAGGTGATACTTTATTTCTCCTGAACCTTTTGAGAATTTTGTCCTCCTGATGGTGCCATCATTATCTGCTTTTCTGAAGTAATAGTGGCTGGTATCTTTATAAAGTTCCCAACCGTCATTTTCACAAAATCTTTTTAACTCCTTCCAACTTGGCATATAATACTCTCTTTCAATTCTTCATTATCGTTGGTCAGGAGAATTTTTAATATTTTCGGCAACTGTTTCCTTCTGTTTATATCGCTGCTCCAATACTCTATATCTTCATAAAACTCCAACGCATATTCTTTTAAATCTTCTATCAGAGAATCCAACGCTGATGATTCATCACTGTCGTTCATAACTATATCAAAATCATGCAGCGATAATGTTACAGAGTAATCATCTTCTATATATTTATCCGCTGTAAAAACAACATCTTTAACCAGTTCTCTGGCCATATTTAAACTAATGCCCATGAAATAATCCCTGGAACGCTTTATAAATATCGGCTTGACTCTGACAATTTCATCTATATATCTTCCAAAATCCTTTCTTACATCAGTTGCATTCACAGCCAGCATTTCATACACCACCTTTCACCTCCATTATATCATGATAAAAAAATGTACATAGTGTATATTATGTACATTATGTATCTTTTATTATATACATGAAAAGCAGTATTATTTATGCGGCTGTAAAAATCTAAGTCATCCGCTTCCATCATTGCCTGTAAACTGTCAGTATATTTAAGTCAGCATCAATTTCAACAACAAAATTGCCATTCAGGACCTTCTGCCGGTCATCATCGCGGTATACAACAATATAGTTTGAAACAGCATACTTCCCGTTCCATCGTGCGTCCCAGATATTCAGGGAAACCAAAGGATACTTGCCTTCAAGGCAGATTTCTCCCTTTTCAAGCGCTGTACTGATTATTCTTTCAGTTTCTGCATTGTATGCGGTCAAATGCTTTTCCATATCCGGATCATTAGTGATTTCAACAGGCGTAAACGGAATATCATCAATAATTTCATCGGATAAGGGCCTGTCGCTGAAGCGTGTAAATCTAAACGAAGAACATTTTTTAATGCAGCATAGGAATGCGGCTCCAATTGAATAGGAAATTATACGGACCGGGAAGTAGTTGCCTGCAGCCGTTAATTCATCAAGCATTCCCATGAACATTGTCCTGCCCTTATCAGGAGCTATCTTGCTTAATGCACATAATTCAATATACCTGGCCGTTCCCTCGATCTGCTCTATCCTTGCCTCGTAGTCATATTGATTCGGGAAGCGTTCTTTACGGAATCTCCGCATTCCAAGCAACTCTGAATACCTGTTTTCTTTTCCTTCAAGAAGGATATCCAGCATCATTTCTGCTTCCTGCAGTTTTGCAGAAAGGTTTTCCGGGGAGTATCGATATTCAAGCAATGCGCGATTTTCGTCCGGATAACGGTTTTCTCCGCATTCTTTCTGAAATGCGTGAAACATCTCATGAACAATTGATGCCGCCAGCAAATCTATGTCTTCCGGCTCTTCCTTAAGCATCCATATAGCGATGTTTTCTCCGTTATAAACAATGGACGTATTGGCGTGAAACTCCTCTGTTTTTTCTATGTACCTGCCGTCAAAATAGCACTCCGTATCATTGTACAGAGCAAACCGGAACGGATGAAAGCCTTCCCACAAATCAGTAAAGTCTATGGAATCAATGCGATTCCTGATACTGTTATATATCTGCTCAAGATTCATTTTTCTGTAACCTCTTATCTTACTACATTACTTTTTTCATCTAAGATAACTTTTTCAGATTGATTTCAAAAGGAGGGTAAACAATTCCCTTTTCTGTCACTATAGCAGTTATATTATCAGCAGGGGTAACATCAAAGGCAGGATTATATACCTTTATATTCTCCGGAGCCACCTGTATTCCTTTTATGGTCCTTACCTCCAACGCGTCTCTTTCCTCAATCGGTATGTCCTTTCCGCTTTTGCATTCCATATCGATCGAGGGAGTGGGAGCGGCTATATACAAAGGGATTCCATAATGCTTTGCAAGAACCGACAGCCCCAGGGTTCCTATTTTGTTTGCCGTGTCGCCATTTGCCGCAATACGGTCGCATCCAACGATTACAGCATTGATTTTTCCCTGGCTCATAACCATTGCAGCCATATTGTCACATATAAGTGTAACATCAATACCGGATCTGCTCAGTTCCCAGGCCGTAAGTCTTGCCCCCTGTCCAAGGGGCCTGGTTTCATCCGCATAGACCTTAAGGTTAATTCCTTTCTGCTTTGCAAGGTAAAATACCGACAGTGCTGTACCGTACCTGGAAGTAGCCAGTGCGCCCGCATTGCAGTGGGTAAGAACAGTATCTCCGTCTTTTAATAATCCAAGCATGTTCTCCCCGATTTTATAGTTTATTTCCTCATCTTCTTTTTCAATAAGCCTTGCCTCTGCTTCCAGTCCTTCAATTATATGTTCAATGTCCATAGCCTTCATGCTGTCTGCTTTTTGCTTCATACGTCTTATAGCCCAGAAAAGGTTTACCGCGGTCGGACGGGATGATGCAATAAAGTCGCAGCAATTGTAAAAATACTCAAAGAAAGCTTCCTTGCTATCCTTTGGCGCATTCAGCGCGGCAATTACTGCTCCGTATGCCGCCCCTACACCGATTGCCGGCGCTCCGCGAAGCTTCAATGTTTTTATTGCATCGTAAACATCTTGTATATTGTCCAGTTCAATATACCTTTCCTCTCCGGGAAGAAGGGTCTGATCAAGAATGCTTAACTTTCCGTCTTCAAATTTCAATGTATGGAAATCCATAATCAGCCTTCATCCTTTCATTTCACCGCACAGATTTTTTTCCATCAGTATTTTTATTTTGTCAGCCGGGTACCCTTTGCTGAAAAGGTAGTATAGTTTTGCGACGGCTGCCTCGGTTGTGATGTCATATCCGCTTACTGCCCCGGCATTTTTTAGAGCCATGCTTGCTTCATACTCGCCAAGCGAAACAGACCCTTGGGGGCATTGTGAACATACTGTGACTATTGTGCCATTTTCAAAAGCCTTTTTTATGATAGGAAGCAAGGCTCCGCTGTACCCGGGTATATTGCCGGCGCCAAAGGTTTCTATGACTATACCCTTAAGTTTTTCAGTCATTATTGGCTCGAAAATTTCAAACTGGATCCCCGGGAATACTTTAATAACTCCAATGGGGATGTTTTTGAAAGGAACGCAACTAAATTCTTCCGTATCTTTCTCCTTCAGGAACGCCCTGTTGTATGAAATAGATATTCCTACTTCGGCTAGAGCTGGATAGTTAGGCGACTGGAATGCAATAAGCCCAACGGAGGAATACTTGATGGACCTGTTGCCCCTTAACAGTTTGTTGCCGAAATATATACATACTTCATGGACCATATCCGACGCCGCTATCAATAATGATGTTATCAGGTTATCCCTTCCGTCGCTTCGTATCTCGCAAAGAGGGATCTGAGATCCTGTAAGGATCACAGGCTTTGAGATATGCTCCAGCATGAACGAAAGCGCGGACGCAGTATATGCCATAGTATCCGTGCCATGCAGCACAACGAATCCGTCATACTTGTCGTATGCATCGGCAATGATCTTCCCTATCTTGTTCCATTCGGCGACAGTCATGTTTGAAGAGTCTATCAGTTCATCCAGTTCCGCCAGATCCCATTGCGGCATTCCTTCAGCCTTTAATAAGTCCATATTATGGAGAAGTTTTGAAAAGGATTTCCGGTCCGGCTTATAACCTTCCGGTGTCCTTACCATGCTGATAGTTCCGCCGGTGTTTATAATCAATATTCTTTTCATAAATGAACCCCACTAATGCAATATTTCATTAACCCTTAGAAATTCCCATTAATTGCGTCCATCTTTCTGATTTCCATAAATTCCGTCATCTCTTGTTCTTTGTATATCCTTGCTATAATGATACCCTCATCAAAAACAGCAAGCGCTTCTTCTTTTCTGCCGGTATAGAGTTTCCACAGTCCATACATCCGTATAAGATCTATCTCAATAACGGTATAGAGTTCGGAACCGATTCGTTCTATATCAAAATTTTCTATAGTCAGGCGGATCGCCTGTTCCAAAAGCAGCGGCAGCTCGGAATCGGAAGCATTATGCCAGTCCATACCTCTCCGGCGACGATCCAGGCACGGGTCTTTAGTATGTACTGCAGAACATACTTATTATTCTTTAAAGCTTTATTCATCTCCATGGATTTTAACAGATCCAGGATCTCGTTTGTTTTGCTTTCACGAAACAGCTTTGCGATTTTTCTTCTCATTTCGTCGAAGTAAAGTTCATCTTTACTGGCAATATAGCTTGAAAACCGTTTGGGATCCACTCCAAGCCTTTGCATCAGTTGTTCGAACAAGTACTTGCTGGGAGAAATGCTGCCATTTTCTATATAAGAGATAGTTCTTCTGTCACAGAGACCTTCAGCCAGCTTTTCCTGAGTTAATCCCCTTCGCTTTCTTAGTTCGGAGATCAGAACACCGGCGCAATAGGTTGCCATAATACTCTCCTTCGGAAGTAAAATTTCACTTTATTCCTCAATTTAGCTTAATTATAATTCTAAAATAACACCCAATTAAAGTAAAGCAAAGACTTAAGGGGGATGGCCTATGGAACAGGTGATCTATGTAGAGAATCTAAGAAGGGATTTCATTAAAACTAAAGGTCTCATCCGCAGAAAGAGAACAGTCACGGCTGCAGTGGATGGGATCAGCTTTGATGTAAAAAGAGGCGAGATATTCGGGATACTCGGTGAAAACGGAGCAGGCAAGACGACCACCATCAAGATGCTGATAACTTTGCTTGCGCCCACTTCAGGCGTCTGCAAGGTTTTAGGATATAACACCTATGGTGAGGAGAAGAAAATAAGAAACAGGATCAATTTTATATTTGGCGGCGAAATGGGCGTTTATCGCCGGCTGTCAGGCAGGGATAACCTTCAGTATTTCGCAAATCTTTATCATATCCCGATGGCTGAAGCCAAAAGAAAGGTAAACGAAGTCCTTGAAATCGTAGGATTGACTGATAAAGCGGATGCCCTGGCCGAGACCTATTCAAAGGGAATGATCCAGCGGCTTCAGATTTCCAGAGGGCTGATGAATGACGCAGAGATCTTTTTTATGGATGAGCCGACCATTGGCCTCGATCCTTTGGGTGCAAGAACGCTGAGAAACCTGATCAGAACGTTAAAAGAACATGGCAAAATATAATGCCCCCACTTGTCAAGACAA
>DUSJ01000028.1 GCA_012842645.1 Clostridiaceae bacterium
AAACTCCCTGCAAACCGGATAATGGCTTATATTAGGCGTGGTTACTATGACAAAATCCAGCTTGTCCGGCCTTTTCGATTCGGCTTCAGCCATTTCGGCATAATCGGTATAAACCCTTTCGGGATCTAATCCATAAGAACGGCCAAACTCCATATTCTTATCACTGTTTCGTGAGAAACAGCCTGCCTTGAGTTCTGCCAAATCATCAAACTCAGCAGCAGCAATATGACTATGAGAAATCCTGCCGCCCCCGATCAATCCAAATGTAAGCTTCATACGACCAATCCCCCGATCCATATTACTGCTGTTAGCGCCATCATGCACTAAAAGTCGGCATTATTGACAGTCCTGGGGTAAGGGATGACATCCCGGATATTCTGCATGCCGGTCATGTACATGAGCATACGTTCGAATCCCAGGCCGAAACCTGCATGTTTGGTCCCTCCGAAACGCCTGGTATCAATATACCATTTGTAATCCTCTTTCTTCATACCCAGTTCTTCTATGCGTCTTTCAAGCACATCTGCCCGTTCTTCCCTCTGGCTTCCGCCGATTATTTCGCCAACACCGGGTACCAGAAGATCCATGGCCGCAACAGTCTTATTGTCATCATTGAGCCTCATGTAAAAGGCTTTTATTTCCTTCGGATAATCTATGACGAACACGGGCTTTTTCATGATCTCCTCGGTAATATAGCGCTCGTGCTCGGTCTGGAGATCGCATCCCCACTTTACAGGATACTGGAACTGCCTGCCGCTTTTTTCAAGGAGATCGATCGCTTCGGTATATGTCAGCACGCCGAACTCCGAGTTCAGTATTCCGTTCAGTCTTTCATACAGTCCCTGGTCGATGAACGAGTTGAAGAAGTCCATCTCCTCTTTTGCATTCTCCATTACATAGCTGATAATATAGCGGATCATATCCTCAGCCAGCTTCATGTCGTCCTGGAGGTCTGCAAAGGCTATTTCGGGCTCGATCATCCAGAACTCTGCGGCATGGCGCGGCGTATTGCTGTTTTCAGCACGGAATGTTGGACCGAAGGTATAAACTTTACCGAAAGCGAGGGCGTAAGGCTCGACTGCAAGCTGTCCGCTGACCGTAAGCGATGTCAGTTTTCCGAAAAAGTCCTGGCTGTAATCCACTTCTCCATCCGGAGTCTTCGGAGGATTTGCCAGGTCCAGGGTCGTTACCTGGAACATCTCGCCCGCTCCCTCACAGTCGCTGGAAGTGATTATCGGGGTATGGACATATACAAATCCCCTCTCCTGGAAGAAGCGATGTATTGCATAGGCCAAAACAGAGCGCACCCTGAATACTGCCGAGAAGGTATTGGTTCTTGGACGCAGGTGAGCTATCGTCCTTAAAAATTCAAAAGAATGTCTCTTTTTCTGCAAAGGATATTCGGGAACGGAAGCGCCTTCGATCTCGACCGACATCGCCTTTATCTCGAAAGGCTGCTTGGCCTGGGGGGTATCAACGACTATCCCCTTCACCCTTATGGCGCTGCCGATATTCAGACGGGCGATTTCCTGGAAGTTGTCCAGGGTATCGTCAAAAACAATCTGAATATTTTTGAAAAACGACCCGTCATTGATTTCTATAAAGCCGAAGGTCTTGGTATCCCTGATGGTACGTATCCATCCGCAGACCAGGACCTCCCTGCCCGCAAGTTCCTTATAGGTTTTGTAAAGTTCGCGTATCTCTGTCCTGTTCACT
Organism: Clostridiaceae bacterium; assembly: GCA_012842645.1. Taxonomy (GTDB): domain Bacteria; phylum Bacillota; class Clostridia; order DSM-8532; family DSM-8532; genus DTU059. The sequence continues at coordinate 1,717 of DUSJ01000028.1, forward strand.
TGTAACCAACTCCATTATTACATTGGATTTTATAATGATTAATTATACCATACCATGAGCTTAATAAACAGTTTGAAGCAGGGGGACGGTTCCTATGCTTCATTCGGAAGACCGTCCGGAATCCAATTAAAGGAAAAATGAAGCAGAGGAACCGTCCCCTTGCTTCACTTAAGTAAGTTTACGACTGAGATGACGATGGGGGCGGTGATTATGGACAACAGTGTGGAAACAGTCACGCACTTCGAGGCAAAAACCGAGTCTTTATCGAACAGCTCGGCGAAAATCGTGGTGTTGGCCGCCGCAGGCATGGCAAGGGCTGTGACCAGAACGGCGGCAGGCAGCGTCGGTACGCCCGCGATGTACGCCAGTGCAGAATATAGCAGCGGCATGAAAATCAGCCGTATAAACGATGACAGGTAAACCCGCCAGTCGCTGAAAACGGTGTGCAGCTTCGTCGTGCTCATGACTCCTCCTATAATCAGCATGGACAGGGGCATGGTCATGTCCCCTACGGCCTTTACCGCTCCCTTTACCGGTTCCGGTACCGGTATGCTGAAAAGGAAGACCACCAGCCCCACGTAAAGGGCAATGATCGACGGGCTTACAAGAAGCTTTTTGATGATCTGCCCCGCGGAACCCTTCCCGCCATACAGCATGTACCCGTAGGTCCAAAGCACTGCATTGAACGTCACAATATAGAATGACCCGTAGAACACGCCTTCGCTTCCGAAGAGTGAATTTATAAACGGCAGGCCTATGTAGCCGCAATTGGAAAAGATGGCAGTGAACCGAAGGACAGGCACGATTTTATCTTCAAACCTGCCATATATCAGCTTCGAAAGAAGTATGGAAACAACAAACATTCCCATACCCGTTCCTACAATCCACAAAACGTTCACCATACGGTCCTTTGAGAACTCTATAAAAAATGAGTTAAGTATCATCATGGGCGACGATACATAAAGAAGGACTTCGGAAAGTTTCCTGGTCCCGGTGGAATCCAATATATTGAACTTTCCGGCCACAAACCCTACAACAAGGATAATAAACAGAATGATAACTTAGTTCAAAACCGTGACAAAGTCCATGAAGCGACCTCCACAATGCTGCTAAGGTTATTTTATTTCATTTTATCCCAGCGGGTTCATACAAACAAGGTGCCTTATTACGTCAAGGCACCTTGCTCGTCTTTGATTTACTTTATTCTCAGCACTTGTCTTCAGGGTAATTTTCACGTGCTGTATAGTGGGTATGCAGAAGCTTGTGAGACTTGTGGCTGCCCGGTTTCTCGAAGTATTCCTCGTACATCTTAAGAACCCTCGGATTCTGATGTGACCTTCTGATGGGCAGGTTCTTGTCTTCCTGGTACAGGGCTTTTGCACGCTCTTTCTTCAGGTCTATCTCGTTTCTTACAGCAGCAGGCTGGATGGGCTGGCCTCCGCCGCAAACGCACCCGCCCGGGCAGGCCATGATCTCGATAAATTGATAGTCAGCTTCTCCGGACCTTACTTTATCAAGCAGTTTTCTCGCATTGCCAAGTCCATGGGCAACAGCGGCCTTTATTTTTACTCCCGCTACTTCTACCTCGGCTTCCTTGATGCCTTCCGTACCCCTGACAGCGGTTATGTCGACAGTGTCGTCATCCTTGCCGGTAAGGAGGTATGGCACGCTGCGGAGAGCGGCTTCCATAACGCCGCCTGTAGCTCCGAAGATAACGCCGGCTCCCGTAGCTTCTCCCATAGGATCGTCAAACTCTTCGTCTTCGAGATTCCTGAAATCTATTCCTGATTCCCTGATCATCTCGG
>DUSJ01000329.1 GCA_012842645.1 Clostridiaceae bacterium
ACAATTACCCAAGGAGAATATTTGGTTATCGAACTGCGAATGAAATGGCAAAGATTGTGGTCGCTTAAAACAGGGTTCTGTAAGATTTTGTAAGGCAATTAAACTTGCAATTTAAAGGCGCGCAGCCTGCATAAAAAATATGTTGCCAGTGCTGTCATTCTGTGTTAAAATGAATTTGTCAGAGCGGTTTTACCAGTAGAGAGTGGGTGTTTCCCACCCTTTGCATTTATATTGGAGGTATGAATGGTTAAAAAAAACGTAACTGAAACAGTGACCGAAATAGCTCTCCCGATTGTGGAACAGGCTGGATATGAGCTTGTTGACGTAGAGTATGTCAAGGAAGGCCAGGCCTGGTTTCTCAGGGTATATATCGACAAACCCGGAGGAGTGACGCTGGATGACTGCGAAAACATTAGCAGACCGCTGAACGACAGGCTGGACGAGCTTGATCCTATACCCCACAGCTTTTACCTCGAAGTGTCGTCTCCGGGGCTGGAACGTCCCCTGAAAAAGCCCGCGGATTTTAAAAGAGCGATCGGCAGCCCGGTCGAGATCAGGCTATATAAAGCTGTGGACGGCGTGAAAAGGTATGAAGGTGAGCTTGTTGCTTATGACGGCGAAAGCCTTGCCATAAAGACAGAAAAAAATGAAGAACTTAAATTCATGATGGATCAGATATCAAAAGCAAAGAAAGTATTTAAATTTTAATTTGGAGGTATGTGAGAGATGAGCGCTGAATTGCTTTTCGCTCTAAATCAGCTGGAAAAAGAGAAGGGAATAGATAAGGAGATATTGATAGAAGCAATAGAACAGGCGTTGATTTCAGCGTACAAGAGGAATTTCGGTTCCGCTCAGAATGTTGAGGTGACCTTTGACAGAAACACTGGCGAAATCAGGGTTTATGCCCTGAAAACTATCGTTGAGGAAGTAAAGGATTCGGCGACGGAGATGTCGCTCGAGCAGGCAAAGCGTTTCGGCCCTGATTTTGAAGTCGGCGATATGGTAGAGGTTGAAGTGACACCAAGAAAGTTCGGCCGCATAGCAGCCCAGACAGCGAAGCAGGTAGTCATGCAGCGCATTCGCGAAGCCGAGCGCGGCCTTATATACGAAGAATTCTCCAACCGCGAGGATGATATCATAAACGGTATTGTCAGCCGTTTTGACAAAAAGAACGTCATCATCGACCTGGGCAGGGTGGAAGCGATCCTTCCTCCCTCGGAACAGACCCCGGGAGAAAAATACAACGTGCATGACAGGATCAAGGTTTATGTCATAAGCGTTAAAAAGACAAACAAGGCTCCGCAGATATATGTGTCGCGGACACATCCCGGCCTTGTGAAAAGACTCCTGGAGCTTGAAGTTCCCGAGATTGCAGACGGGACTGTGGAAATAAAGACTATTGCCCGTGAAGCGGGATCAAGGACCAAGATGGCCATCCATTCCCGGAATGAGAACGTTGATCCCGTAGGAGCATGCGTAGGTCAGAGAGGCAGCCGTATAAGGGCTATCGTGGATGAACTGAAGGGAGAAATGATCGACGTAATAAAGTGGAGCAGCAATACCGAAGAATATATTGCAGCCAGCCTTAGCCCTGCAAAAGTGCTCCAGGTTACCCTTGACGAGGAGAACAAGGTGGCAAGGGTAGTAGTGCCTGATTTCCAGCTGTCTCTTGCCATCGGCAAGGAAGGCCAGAACGCAAGGCTCGCTGCCAAGCTGACCGGGTGGAAGATAGACATAAAGAGCGAATCGCAGATGAGAGATCATATCGAGGCCCAGCTTTTCAGCTCGGATACGATATATAGTTACGAGGATGACTCAAACGAGCAATATGATATGATAGATGAAGAGCAGGAGGAAACTTCCGGACCTGCTGAAAACGGAGAAACAGGGGATGCCCAGGAAGAATAAAATGCCATAAGACGGGGTTGAGAGCATGAAAACCAGGAAAGTGCCAATGAGACGCTGTGTAGGATGCCGGGAAATGAAAGAAAAGAGACAGCTTATGAGGGTTGTCAGGAACAATGAAGGGCAGATATTTGTTGACCCTACCGGAAAGAAAAACGGCAGAGGCGCGTACATCTGCAGGAACATGGATTGCTTCGCAAAAGCCCGGAAGGCAAAGAGCCTCAGCCATGAGTTTTCCTGCGAGATCCCGGAGGAAGTTTATGATGAAATAATGAAGCAACTGGAGGGCTATGTGGAGAAATAAAGTGTATTCCTTTATCGGGCTTGCAAAGAAAGCCGGTGCGGTCGCAGCGGGTGAAAATCCTGCCGAACTGGCTGTTAAAAGAGGAAGGGCATGCCTGGTTATCATAGCAGGTGACGCTTCCCACAATACCGTAAAGAAGTTCAGAACAGCGGTGTATGGAAGGAATATCCCGCTGGTGGAATTCGGCAGCAGGGAACAACTGGGACATATACTTGGGAAGCCTTATTATTCCGTGGTAGCCGTGACCGACAGGGGCTTTGCAGAAAGAATAAAGGAAATGGTCGATCAAAATCATAATAATGACGAAACCGCATACGGGGGTGGCTTTTTTGAACAAACCAAAAATTCATGAGCTGGCTAAGGAACTGAATGTCCAAAGCAAAAGGCTTATGGAAAAACTGAATGAAATAGGCATATATCCTAAGAGTCATATGTCTACCCTGGAGGAGGATGAGCTTGAAAGGCTGTTCAAGCACATAGGTGTCGTTCAGCGCCCGAAAGACGATACTGATACCTCCAAAGGCAGTCCTGAGCCTAAAGCTGATAATACGGAAAAGGCAAAAAAGAATATGCCCCGTATCATTAGGAAGACCAAGGTCATAATCCGGGATGACGATTACCTGTCCGATGACAGGGACAGCAAGGACAGGAAATCATATATTCGTACATCCGAGAGTACCGACGGGCTTATGGCGGGCCTTGTGAGAGGACGCGACAGCATAATCACGAGCGTGAAAAAGCGTCCGAGACCGGATCAGGCTGTCAGGAAAGAAGACGAAAAGCCGGAAGCAAAATTTCAGCCGGAATCATATGCCGATTTGCCCAAACAGCCTGTTGACGATATATTAAGCGTTAAAAAGGTCAAGATCAAACCGGAAAACATGGACAGCAAAGCTGAGAATGCTGAAGCAAAAGAGCAGGAGAGTATGCAGAGAGTATTATTTAGCGAGACTGAGATACAGTCAATCAGAAAAGTGGAAAAGGTAGCCCCGAAACCGGCAAAAACCGAAGAGACCGAGAAAAAGACGGCTGAAAAGGAAGACACCATGATGCCAGCAACTGAGACCACCAGGGAAGAAAAAGAAAAGTCAGCGGATACAGGTGCGAAAACCGGGGGAGAAGCTGAAACTGCTGATAAAAAGCCCAAAGATGTCCCGAAACCGAAGGATAAGGCTGCAGAACCGGGCCAGAAACGCGAGGAAAAGGAACCTGAAAAGAATCAGCGGCCTGCCGAAGTTAAAGCTGCCGGCGCTGAGCCCCAGCAGGAATCACAGGCCGAATCCAGGACCGGTGTTTCCCAGACACAGAAGCAGCCTGAAACCAAGACAAAGGATATCCCTGAGCATCCCCAGCAGCCCCAGCGTAGGGAAGAGCCCAGGACCCGTGACGCAGCTTCGCAGGTCCAGCGCCAGTCTGAAAGGCCCCATGGGGGACGTCCTTTCGACAAGGATGCCAAATCCGGAGAAGGCCGCAGGGACAGCCGCGGCCCGAGGGATGGCCGTGACGGCGACAGGGCAGGCGCAAGAAACAAGCCCCTGGCTATACCCAAGGTTACTGTTGTCCCGGGAATGGTAGAAGAAAAAGTTTTGACACGGGGTGAAAGAAGATCATTCCAGAATGTCGAGAAGCTCAAGGAAGAAAAGAAAGAGCTTAAGAAGGATGTAAGCCGTGTCGGACCGGGGTTATCCGGCAAGGGCAGTAACCTGAAGAAAAAGATAGATACGTTGGTCGGACACAAGGCCAAGGTCACTGACATGATGTCTGATGACTTTGTTATCGATACTTTCTATGATGACGCCGAAGAAGCAATCAACGTAAAGAGGGCGGAGAAAAAGCTGAAGAAGAGCAAAATGAAAGAAAAATATATCCCGCCCAAGGCGGTCCTTACCGATATTACGGTCAATGAGACGCTGACGGTAAGGGAGCTTGCCGAAGCCCTTAAGAAAACTTCGGCAGAGGTTATCAAGAAACTGTTCCTCATGGGCATAACGGCGACCCAGAACCAGGAGATAGATTACGAGACAGCCGCGATTATCGGCGACGAGTTCGGCGTCAAGGTCCATAAAGCTGTTGTTGTAAGCGAGGAAGAGCTCCTGTTCGACGAATCTGAAGACAAAGAAGAAGACCTGGTGCCAAGAGCGCCTGTAGTTGTGGTCATGGGACATGTTGACCATGGCAAGACCTCGCTGCTTGATGCCATAAGGAGCACCAATATGGCGGAACAGGAAGCAGGCGGCATCACGCAGGCAATCGGCGCTTATACCGTTAACCTCCACGGAAGGGATATAACGTTCCTGGATACCCCGGGCCATGAGGCGTTTACGGCAATGAGGGCGAGAGGCGCGCAGGTGACCGATATCGCCATTCTCGTTGTCGCAGCCGATGACGGTGTAATGCCCCAGACCGTGGAAGCCATAAACCATGCAAAAGCCGCAGGTGTTTCCATAATCGTCGCCATCAACAAGATAGACAAGCCTAATGCAAACCCGGAAAGGGTCAAGCAGGAACTTACCGAGCACGGCCTGCTGGTGGAAGAATGGGGCGGCGATGTCATAGCCGTGCCTGTTTCGGCCAAAAAGAGAGAGAATATAGACCAGCTTCTTGAAATGGTATTGCTGACCGCCGATATCCTTGAACTGAAGGCAAATCCCAAAAAACAGGCAAAGGGTACGGTAATAGAGGCAAAACTTGACAAGAACAGGGGCCCTGTAGCTACACTGCTGGTACAGAGAGGAACCTTGAGGGTGGGCGACGCGATCCTTACCGGTTCCACTTTCGGACATGTTCGTTCCATGACCAACGACAAGGGCAAAAAGATCAAGGAAGCCGGCCCGTCAATGCCGGTAGAGATATTTGGCCTTTCGGAGGTTCCTACGGCAGGAGGCCTGTTCTATGTGGTAACAGATGAGAAACTGGCCAAGCAGCTCGCCCAGAAACGCAAGGAAGAAGCGCACCTGAAACAGATAGGAAGGCCGAAGGTGTCCCTTGACGATCTGTTTAACCAGATCCAGCAGGGGCATGTGAAGGAATTGAACCTTATTATAAAAGCCGACGTGCAGGGATCGGTGGAAGCCCTCAGGCAGAGCATGGAGAAGCTGTCCAATGACGAAGTCAAGATCAGGGTCATCCATGGCGCTGTCGGAGCAATAATCGAAGCCGACGTGACACTGGCCAACGTCTCCAACGCTATCATCATTGGCTTTAATGTAAGGCCGTCGGTCCAGGTTACCGAGATGGCAAAGGAGATGGGCGTTGATATAAGACTGTACAGGATCATCTATGATGCCATAGAGGATATTCAAAAGGCCATGAAGGGCCTGCTGGATCCTGTTTACAAGGAAGTAGTGAACGGGCATGCAGAAATCCGGCAGTTGTTCAAGATATCCGGCGTAGGTACAGTTGGCGGCTGCCATGTCACCGACGGCAAGATCCTGAGAAGTTCCGATGTGAGGGTCATCCGCGACGGCATAGTTATACATGAAGGCAAGCTGGCATCCCTGAAGCGCTTCAAGGATGACGTGAGAGAAGTGGCCGCAGGATATGAGTGCGGTCTTATGCTGGAGAATTTCAATGATATCAAGGAAGGCGACGTGATCGAGTCCTTCCATATGGAAGAAGTACAGAGACAATAGTGTCAGGGGGACAGTTATTTTGGCATGCGATCAAAACAACTGTCCCTTATTATCTGAAAAGGAGGTGCATTTCCATGCCTTCGGCTGTGACGTAAGACCGTGTGAATCAGGCCGGGTTTACGTCGCTGTTCGTGGTTAGGACATGGGAAAGATAATATGGACAGAACGGACAGAATATCTGAGGAAATAAAAAAAGAACTGAGCGACATGATAAGGAATCAGATAAAAGATCCAAGGCTCCCCGAATTTGTTTCGGTAACGGCAGTGCGCGTATCGAAGGATCTGAGATACGCCAAGGTTTATATCAGTGTTCTTGGCGATGAGGAGAAAAAGAAAGGCGCGATAGCAGCCCTGTCAAGCGCGGCAGGCTTCATTCGGCATGAAATAGGCCAGCGCATCAATATCAGGTATACTCCGGAGTTCAGTTTTCACCTGGACAACTCCATCGAAAGAGGAATGTACGTTAGCAGGCTGATTGACGAAACAATGGGGAAAAACAGAAAACCCGACGGAGGTAATGATGATTGATCCTATGCTTCAAAAAATTGCCGGGCACCTGGCAAATGGCGACAGCATCGTGATCCTGCCGCATATCAACGCCGACGGCGACGCGCTGGGCGCTGCGCTGGCTCTTGGTTTGGCGCTGAAATCCCTGGGTAAGGACGCTGATGTGCTTGTCGAGGAGGCGGTTCCGTCAAACCTCGATTTTCTTCCCGGGCAGGAGCTTATCAAGTTCAATCCGGAAAAAACATACGATGTCGCCGTGAACATAGACAATGGGGATATTACAAGGCTTGGCAGCCGGGAGCGTTATTACAGCAGTGCCAGGGTCAGGCTGAGTATCGACCATCACGCCACCAATAAGGTTATGGCTGACTGTTCCTATGTGGATACCAGGTCTGCCGCTACAGGAGAAATTATATACGACTTGATAGTGAACTACCTGAAAGCAGGTATGAACAAGGACATCGCCCTATGCCTGTATACTGCGATTGTTACGGACACAGGCGGGTTCCGCTATACCAACACCACGTCCCGTACGCTTAAGATCAGCGCTGATCTCCTGGATTACGGGATCGATTTTCCTTATGTCATAAAGAAAGTATTTGACATGATATCCTATACGAAAATGAACCTGATGAAGCAGACCATGAATTCACTCCTGCTTTACGGAAACGGTAAACTGGCAGTCTCATACCTGACATTGAAGGATATTAAAAACCTGAACGTCAAAAGCGATGATTATGAAGGACTGGTCAATATCGGTCGCAACCTTGAAGGAGTGGAAGTCTCCCTTTTCCTGAGGGAAGAGCAGGAAGGCCTGTTCAGGGGGAACCTGAGATCGAACGATTATGTGGATGTATCCCGGATAGCGGAGAAGTTCAACGGCGGGGGCCATAAACGGGCAGCCGGATTTAACATCACCGGCAAGCTCGATGATATAATCAACAGGCTTGTATCTGCCATCCTGCCGGAGATCCGGGGTGAAAACTGATGGATGGAATCCTGAACATCAACAAGCCAATTGGCATAACGTCTTTTGACGTGGTATCAAGGGTAAGGAAGATATGCAATACGAAAAAAGCCGGCCATGCCGGCACCCTTGACCCTGATGCCAGCGGCGTATTGCCGGTATGCGTGGGAAAAGCCACGAAAGTTATCGAGTTCCTGATGGACAAGAACAAGACATACCGGGTTGGGTTGTTATTGGGGACGGCTACGGATACCCAGGATGCTTCCGGAAAAGTGATTTATGAAAATCCGGTCAATGCTACGAATGAAGAAATTATAAATGTCATAAAAAGCTTTTTGGGAGAAACAGAGCAGATTCCTCCCATGTATTCGGCCATAAAAGTAAACGGAAAAAAGCTTTATGAACTTGCAAGGAAAGGCCTGGAAATCGAGAGAAAGCCCCGCAAAGTCACTTTTTTCAGCCTTGATATACTGAGCATCGAAAAAAAAGGCGATAAAACCGAGGTGATTTTCGATGCCGACTGTTCCAAGGGCACCTATATAAGAACTTTATGCCATGACATTGGCGAAAAGTTAGGGTGCGGGGGTCATATGATGTCATTGATAAGACTGAGATCGGGACCTTTTTCGATTGAAGAATCCTTTTCCCTTGAAGAAATCGGAGACAGGGAAAGCAATATGCCTGAAAAAGCATTGATCCCCATGGACCGGGTCCTCGGAGATTTTCCCTTCGTAAAAGTGAATTATAAGGATGCCAAAAAGCTTAAAAACGGGCTGAGCATACCGATTACAGATCAAACGGCCGGGTTGGTGCGGGTATATCACGAAAACGGCGCATTTATTGCGGTCGGGAAGATCATCGGTTCTGACGCCAGGCCTGAACTGCGCACTTATAAATGGATCGGCTGTGACGGCATATAAGCTTTTGAAAGGAATGAATCTGATTGCAGGTACTTACCAGTTTCGATAAAAATACTTTCAGCAAATCTACAGGCGTTGGCCTTGGCAATTTTGACGGGCTCCATATCGGGCATATGGCACTTATAAACACTCTGATAAATGAGTGCAAGCTTAACGGCCTGCAGTCGGTAGTCTACACGTTCAACAAGCACCCTGAAACTATGCTCCGGAAGAAGCTCGTCACTCCTCTTATCACTACCAACGAGATGAAAGCAAGGCTTTTATCCTCGACCGACCTCGACATTCTGTGCTACCAGGACTTCGACGAGAATTTTTCACGCCTGTCCCCCGAAGACTTTATCAGGAACATCCTTGTCGATACGCTCAGGATACGTCTTGCTGTCGTAGGCTTCAACTACCGGTTCGGCTACATGGGCAGGGGTGATACCGAATTTCTGAAAAAGAGCGGGGAGAAATATGGCTTCAAAGTTATCGTTATACCTCCGGTAAAAGTCAATTCAGAGATAGTAAGCAGCACTCTGATCAGGGAATATATAAAAAAAGGCAGGATAGAAAGGGTCTTTCAGCTGCTGGGCAGGCATTTTTCCCTGTACGGCACCGTGATCGACGGGAAACGGATAGGCCGCACCCTGGGTTTTCCGACTGCAAATATAATCGCGCATCCCGATATGGCCGTCCCGGCCAATGGAGTATATATAACCAAGACAAAGTATGATGACAAATGGGTGAACAGCATAACAAACGTAGGCACAGCGCCAACCCTGAGAAATGAAAAAGTTTTTTCCATCGAAACTCATCTTCTGGATGTCAGTGAAGATATATACGGGAAGGACATAGAGGTCTGCTTTATACATAGGCTTCGTGGAGAGAAAAAGTTTGAAAGCGTCGACGCGTTGAAGAAACAGGTAGAAAATGACATTAAAAAAGCAAGAGCTTACTGGGAAGTTATGAAATAACAGGCCTCACTTGCTTCTTATAATATTCCGCATAGGATTTGGATCGACGATCCTGCCGGCATTCAGGACCTTTTCACTGCCGCGAGCTATCCTGCCCGTCACCTGTTCAGGCGAGAAATCATAAAATTCCGACCTGTATTTATTAAGTACATGTCTGTCGCTTCCATGCAAATACGTTGATTCAGGGTAAATCTTCATAATAATCTCCTTTCTACAGATTATACTTTGATTGCCGAATGGATATGACAAACATGTAATTTTGATTTACGCTTCAGGGACCTTATTATACCACTTCATACAGGCAATTTGAATAATTTGAGCAATAATGGGAACGCTTTCTCTGATGGAGGTGTTCTCTTGTACAACAGACGTTTTCGATTTATCAGATTCCTTTTTTTTCTTATACTCGTACTTTTGACTGTCAGGCTTTTCAATCTCCAGACTGTAAAGGGAGAGCAATACTCGGTAATGGCAGCGCTCCAGCAGAGCCGCAGCCGCCTTGTCCAAAGGGAACGGGGGGATATCCTGGACAGGAACGGAATAAGACTTACCGGAAGGAAGATTTGCTGGAAGGCGATTTTACAGCCATATACGCTGCTTAACGATCCGGTGGCTCTCAATACCGCAGCCAGCATATTCAACGCAACGCCGCAGTACTTAACAGCCGAGCTGTCAAAGAGCAACCTGCCGTATCTCATGGATATATCCGCGGCCCAGGCTAAAGCCTTGACCGATTCCTCGCTCA
>DUSJ01000330.1 GCA_012842645.1 Clostridiaceae bacterium
ATCATATATTTCCGGCATACACAAAATTAAGATACTTCCTGGCTACAGAGACCAGGTTCTCCAGGACTGCCCGTGGAGTCGGGGACCTGTCGAGCATTTTATACCTCGGGAAGAAGCGGGTTATATGCAGCGGGATATCGGGCGACAGGGAAGAAAGCCATTGGGACATCTTATCCATTTCTTCCGGAGAATCGTTAAGCCCGGGAATAACAAGGCAGGTTACCTCCACATGACAGGCTGCTGAAGCGATTTCTATGGTTTGCTTAACAAGTTCCACATTCCCGTTGCATGTTTTCTTGTAAAAATCCTGGCTGAAGCTTTTCAGGTCTATATTCATGGCGTCGATATATGGCAGGATCTCCATGAGAGGTTCTTTCTGAACATACCCGTTGGTCACGAGCACATTTTTCATGCTCCTGTCCCTGATCAGCCTGCAGCAGTCAAATACGTATTCAAAATTTATAAAAGGCTCATTATAGGTGTATGCCAGCCCGATGTTCCCTTCCTGCTTCAGGCTGAAAGCCTTATACACAAGGTTTTCCGGCGAAATGAATACCGTTCCCGGTTTCTGCATGGATATGCCGAAGTTCTGGCAGAAAGGACATGAAAAATTACAGCCGTAGCTTCCCACAGAAAGTATATATGATCCGGGAAAGAAGCGATAAAGCGGCTTTTTTTCTATTGGGTCCAGAGCAAGGGATGAGATCTGCCCGTAACTTTCGGCATAGAGCTCCCCGCCGTTATTTGCCCGGACGCCGCAGATCCCCTTTTTATCCGGCTTTATATGACAATTATGGGGACAAAGCCTGCAATGGACGACACCGTTGCCAAGCTTCTCAAAAAACTGGGCTTTTATGCTGGTCATACTTACCTACCTGTGGCGAATGACTTCAAAGCGTTCAATAGTGTATTTTTCATTCCTGCCTATACCGGCTTTTGAAAGCGCTATTTCTATCTGATGCTCAGGCGTGTCGACACCTTCAAGGTCTGGAAGCAGAAGACCCCTCTTGTATCCCGAGGTGACGATTACTCCATATCTTTTTGCGTCAAGCTCTTCAATACCGCTCACCGGTTCCGGGTCCCCAAGGACATCAACACTGTATATCAGGTCCTTAAGCTCGAACTCCTTTACGGGATTGAACCTTGGATCCCGGGTCCCGGCGCTGACGGCATTATGGATGATTTCCTCCGCTATATTCTTCCTTACCGGTGATATGGTTCCTATACAGCCTCGAAGCTGCCCGTGCTTCTTTATGGATACGAAGACGCCCCTTGCCTGTTCCGTCATTTCCGGGGGCAGGTGATCAGGGACCTCAAGAATTTTTCCTCTTTTCACATAGTGTTCAAGGCTTGCCCTGGCGAGGGACACATAAGGATCCTCAGCCTTGCGTGTTGCTTCTATCTCGCTTTTGTGTTTGCATTCAATGAATGAAACAAGGTCACGGGATAGATCGTAACCGTTGACCGACAGTGCTGCTGTCATATAACCAACGCCGAAAGGCCCCTCGTGAGCCATAACGGAAGAACTCACCGACAGCCCGTTCAATGCTCCCGCCATTATAATGAAAGATCTTAACCCGCATTCCCCGGCTTTATGGCATAGTTCCTGGTCGATTGTCAGCAGCTTTTTGAAATCAGCGTTTTTAATGGCCTCGTTGATATACTGATCAAAGACGGGACCCTCGGGAGCGAACCCGTAAGGGCCATCAGCCTTAAGCCTGTGAGACAGGTCCCCGCTTGCCACAAAGACTACATTTTTATCATAGTCGAATATGGCTTTCTGGATACAGTTGCCGAAGGTATACAGTTCCTCAAAAGAATGTCCCGATATGGAGATCCTGATAATGGTGAAATCTTTGTAGTATTTTGATATGAAATATAAAGGTATCAGGGAGCCGTGATCCAGTTCATTGTCCCGCGAGCCTTCGCCGCCGGTATCAATACCGCAGCTGACGGCTTTTTCAACAATGGAATCGATCAGCTTTTTCTCCGTTTCGAACTCCAGGGAGACATTTGGCGATCCGAACATCCTGAAGCTGCCTTTCATTCGGGGACTTGAAGATATATGGATATAATCGCTGTATGCCGGACCATGAGGAGTTGTAATGATTATTACTTCCGGAGCCAGATCCTTTACTTGTCTGCCAATCTCGTGATATGCCTCTATAGTGGACGAAACAGCTTTTTCTTCCCCTTTGCCCACCTCAGGAATGATCAGGGGCGGATGGGGGACGATATAGGCTTTCTTTATTTCTCCCATAGAAACATCTCCTATTTATTTTTCTAACTTAGAGTATAGTGATAAACCGGACAAAGAGCAACTAAAATAAGTATACTTCGTTTGGTTTTCTTTATTCCTTTGGTTACAGGCATAAACAGGGTGGTAAATAGAATAAAACATGATAATATGATATTCTATTTATGTCAATTTCCTAAAGTTAATAGAGTGAAAAGGAGGTTTTATTGTGAAAGCATATCCTGATTTCTACAGATGCAGCGTTTGCGGCAACCTGGTTGGTAAAATAGAAGACGGCGGTGGGGATATGGTCTGCTGCGGGCAGCCGATGACAAAACTTGTACCTAACACTGTCGATGCTTCAAAGGAAAAACATGTCCCGATAGCAGAAATCAACGGAGATACAGTAACAGTAAAGGTCGGTTCTGTTGCCCATCCGATGCTTGAAGAACACTATATCCAATGGATTTGCGTCATGAGCGGCAACAGGGTGCAGAGAGTAAGCCTTTCACCAGGCCAGGAACCCATGGCAACCTTTATAGTGCCGGAATCCGGCGAAATTGAAGTCTACGAATACTGCAACCTGCATGGATTGTGGAAGACGACGATAGTAAAATAACCCGTATAAGACATGCATAAATCCCTGAAGATCATTATCTGGACTTAAGAAGAGACAAGCCTTATATTCGAAGGCTTGTCTCTTTGCATATATAAAAATGTAAAAAATCATTTTCATTATTAAGCTGATTCACACAATAAGATAATTGTCAAACAGCCAATTTACACAAAGTTACCAGGTTCTTCGGTAATCATAGATATCTTTATGGATATTTACTGTAATATTATTGATCTTAACGGTATCGTTATTTATCCACTCAACATCTACCCAATTGTCTAACAACATATCATTTATCAACCTATTATCGATATCACTGCTATTCACTTTTTGCCAAAAGATAGTTTTGGGGGCATCTTTTTGACTGGAAACCAAATTCAGATTCCCTTTAATATATGCTACTTCGCTGTTTTCAGAGTCCTTATAGACTGTTATAAATACTTGATGTTTACCATCAGGTGATTCAACTATTCGAGAAAGAAAGGTATAGTGAAATTGACTTGTATCGATCCTATAGTATTTATCATAGCAATATAGTCCAACCAGGCATAAACATATAGTTACGATCATTACTGAAATTATAATTCTTAATGTTCTCTTTTTCATAAATTCCTCCAATAAAAACAGATGGCCCTATAGGCTTCCAACTTCTTCATATTTTAAATATATTAATTATACTAATAAAAATCATTAATGTTTACAAGATATATTATAATCAGAGGTTTTTGTCATTGCATCGAAAGAACGATATGGTAAAATAGATGAAAATAATTGTAAATTTATTATGTTTATCAGCTAAGATAAGGAGACAGGTCCATAGATAAGGCAGGTAGTTAAGGAATGTAGGATATATTTCTGCAGCTTATGTGTCGGAAGGATCAAGAGGCAGGGGTATAATCAAAAAACTTGAATCAAAAGCTTTAGATTTTTTGCAGGGTTAAGGTTGAAGTATGTTGAGTTACATTATGTTGCAAAAAATCTGTTAGCAAAAGAATGCTGGAAAAGACTTGAGTATGAGATTTACAGGGAGCAGGCAAGAAAAAGGATTTAAGGATTTGACCAAGATATTGTTTGTTGGGAGATCGATTGAATGCATGTTTTTATAGTTTATTGTCATCCGGGTAAAGACTCATTTGCAAAAGTTGTTTGTAATGAATTCATAAAAGGTCTTGAGGATTCAGGTCATACATATGAGATCTCAGACCTGTATGAAATGGGATTCAGTTCGGATTTGACAGAAGCAGAGTATTACAGGGAATCGAATTACAGGATGGACCTGCCGGTTTCGGATGACGTTGCACAAGAACAGGAAAAAATCAACCGGTCCGACGCTATAGTATTCATCTATCCTGTTTTTTGGACAGATGTGCCGGCCAAACTGAAGGGATGGTTCGACAGGGTATGGACATATGGATTTGCATATGGCGAAAACAGGACCATGAAAAAACTAAAAAAGGCCTTATTCATTTGCATAGCGGGGAATACGGCTGAACATCTGGACCGGTACGGACATATTAAGAGCATGGAAACGGTCATGCTGGGAGACAGGATATTTGACAGGGCTGACGAAAGCAAGATGATTGTTCTGGACGGCATGGCCCCGTCCACGAAGCGGACCGAAAACTGGAAAAAGCATCTGAAAACCTCATATGAAGCTGGAATAAACATATGATGAGGTGGATAATCCGTTCAGGTATTCCGATGATTTAAACAGGATGCTGATATTCTTCCTGGTGATCCTTAATCCTGGCAGATTGATATCTTCAACAATATAAACTGGCATAGTGAGGTCTGGTATGAAAATCCTGGCTGTTGACGAGTATAACAATGAAGGACATTTGATCCATGCAATCAACTATATTGGAGCATATGTAAGGGGCAAAACAAGGGAAGAGGCCCTGGCCAAATTCGAATCTGAGATTCGGCAGTACGCGGCCTGGCTGGGTATGAGCATGGATGACTCTCCATGTTCCATTACCATCATCCAGGAGAAATTCAGTGAACTTAAGGTATCCGATGCGGACACGGATGTGATTTTTGACAGCGAGATCCCGCCCCTGTCGAAGGAAGAATATTTGAATCTGAAATCAATCGCGCTGAAATCAGCGATGGATTTTCAAACTCTTTACGATTCAATCCCTGATAAGACCGGGACTGTTCTTGCCCCTCGAAAAACATTTTACGGCAATGTTCCAATCACGGCGCAGGAAATGTACAATCATACGAAGAATGTTAACAACTACTATTTCGGTGAAATCTGCGTACCTGCTGAAAATGTGCCGGATATTTACACCTGCAGGGCAAAAGCGTTTGAAACGCTGGAATCCCAGCCTGGTTACCTGGAAAATAAAATGTTTGACGGCAGTTACGGTGAGCAATGGACGCTGAGAAAGGTATGCCGCAGGTTCATATGGCATGACCGCATCCATGCAAAAGCCATGTACAGGATGGCAGTCAGACTGTGCGGCGCAGAAAAAATAAAAAACCCCTTTCATTTCGTGTTATAAGTGAATCCTATATGGCGGGAGTTACTTATGGGCATGCATTTATTTGTTCAAACCCTCTACAACAAGACTTATTCCAAATTTGTACCACATTATTATGCCAGTATATGTACTATTAATGTCGGCGTTTCTTGGTGTGTATATTGAAAGGATCACGGAGACACACATCCAGACTTTGGCCGCCCTGGAGGACAGCTATGGAGTATTGCTCGTCCAGACGTTTCTTGACGATGATTTCAAAAAACACTGGACTGTCGGAAAAGACAATTGCGGCCTGGAAATCAGATTAAGGCGGAAAGGGATCATTGACTGCTGCAATAATGACTTGTTCTCTGATATTATTGATCCGGGGACGTATGACCTTGTAGGCAGATACCAGGTATCGATAGGAAACAGGACCTTTGATACAGTGCGGCTGGTACTGATAGCATGTGACGGCCAGGTAACCGATTTTTTCATTGACAGTGAAGGGAAGGAAATATTGCACAGATTCTGGGTTTTGGACAGTTGGGGCTATGATGACGATATTAAGCTTCCATACAGTATCCGCTGGCCCCATGGGGAAGTTATGTCCCTGAACGGTGAAAAACGGGTATGTACTACATATGTTATCCCGGAATATGTTTTAAATCCTAAAACTTATTTAAAATAACAGGAGATCATTATGCGGAATAAATTTTTACTTATTAAATGAGGAGAAGACTCTGAATGATTGAATATTTTGATACTTTAAAGGAAACAGAAGATCTGGAATTTGAAGGTTTTTTTGAAGGCTGGCCAAATCCGCCGTCTGTTCAGAAGCTCATTAAAATCCTTGAAAACAGTGAGCATGTATGGCTGGCTGCTGACAGGGATGAAGGAAAAGTCATAGGATTCATCAGTGCTGTTTCAGACAAAACGCTGTGCGCATATATTCCGCTGCCGGAGGTGCTGCCTGAATATCGTCATAAAGGAATAGGTTCGGAACTGGTACGGCGAATGCTGGATACCCTTGGCGATTACTATATGGTAGACTTATTATGCGATGATAATTTAGTAAGCTTTTACTCACGCTTTGGTATGCATGAAAGCAAAGGTATGATGATCCGTAATTTCAGAATGCAATGCGGGAAATAGAGTCGCAGGAGTGATGATATGGATCTGCAGGGAGTACAGTGGCTGACCTTTGATAATGAAATGCTGTAAAAAGCATCATAAGTGAGGCATAATGAAATGAACGGTTTTATTTTACTCAACAATAAACAGTTTGCTGTCAGATTATTAAACTCTGCAGATGAAAATCTTGTCCAGGATCTGTGTGAACGCTGTTCCGATTATTATTTGCTGGCTGAGGGCAGACTGCCCGATAAAAAAGCAGGGCATGGGATCCTGTCCGACTTGCCGCCTGGAAAAGAATCATCAGATAAATTCGTTTATGGAGTTTTCAATCCAGACAATGTACTTGTGGCCGTGGCCGATATCGTCCGTAATTACAGGGAAGAAGGGGAATGGATGTTAGGCTTGCTCCTTATAGACCCCAATGAGAGAGGGAGCGGCCTTGGGCGTATTATACACGAGTACATAAAAAATATGGTAAGGGAACAGGGTGGAGTAAAGATCCGGATTGGAGTTCTTGAGGACAATATACGTGCAGTAAAGTTCTGGACCGGATTAGGGTACTCGGAAGTAGGCCGGGTTAGGTTAACATATGGAGACAAAGAACACGATGTAATTATCATGAACCTGGTTTTATAATTATGAAAAGTGAGGTTAATGGGATGAAAAACAGTTTTTCCGAGGTCAAGCTGTTTCAGGTAAAACCTGAAAAAACGGGCGAGTTTGAAAAGTTGATATCAAAGATAGGCGAGGAACAGAAACAGCAAAAGGGCTGCATCGATATCAAATATCTGAAGCGATTTTACACTATTGATGGAGTCGAGCCCGGAGAACCTCCAAGGGAGCTGACCAGGGTAGTCAAGTGCGTAAAATATTTTTCTTTCTGGGAATTTGACACCAGGGAAAATTACGGCAAGGCCACTGAATGGTTCTTCAAGAATTATTTTAAGGAGATTCAAAAGCTGCTGATCATGCCCTTTGATATAAATTGCGGGTATTCAATATATTAAGCCCCTTTATGAGGTGCTGTCCATGAACACTATAATCGGGAAAATCAGTTCTGCAGTGACCGGCATTGCGGTACTTGCATTTGCAATTTCGATGGTCTTTGCTGAAGGCATATTTGCAAGCTGCCTGTCAAGCATGTTCATTGCGATGGGGTTTGTGCCTTTTATGTGTGCCGTATTTGCAGTTAGCAAAAGCGATGACAAAAAAGCTGCGGGATATGCCGGAGCAGCTTTTGCGGTTATTTATGCCACAATAATATTTTTGGTCTATTATGCCGAATGCACTACGGTAAGGATGAATTCCTCATTAAGCGAGGAAGCCCTTTCTGTTATCAGTTTCGGATATACCGGCAGTTTGTTCTTCAATTATGATTTGATTGGATACGCCTTTATGGCCTTGTCAACTTTTTTGATGGGTTTTCTGGTTGAACCGCTGAGCAAAGCCGACCGAACATTCAGGTGGATGCTTTGGCTCCATGGGATCTTCTTTCTGTCATGCTTTTTTGTGCCCTTGTTTCCAGTATTAAAGGCAGGAACAAATGACTTTATCGGTACAATTCTGCTGGAAATATGGTGCGCGTACTTTCTTCCCATATGTATCCTTGGATATCGGTATTTTGACCGGAAAGCTGCCGAACATCATTAACATTTTGAATAGTATTGCTTATTATGAAAATATTGAGGTGCAGTATGATATCATTACGTAAAATTACATTTGAAAACTTTGGGGAATGCATCAGCCTGGAAGTTAGGGAAGACCAAAAGAATTTTGTCGCCAGGAATTTGTACAGCCTTGCCGAAGCGTACATTGCCCTGACCAATGGCTCCGTACCTATGCCATTTGCCATATATAACGATGAAACGATGGTCGGCTTCATTATGATTTCGTATGA
>DUSJ01000331.1 GCA_012842645.1 Clostridiaceae bacterium
AACCTGCCCGGGCACGCTTCAGGATTGACCTGTAGCCGCCCGTTACCGTCATGATCCCGTTTTCGTCTTCCTCGACCTGCATCCTGAGCTCGTTTGTCATATCCACGAGATGCCTGCACAGTGCTTCCAGTTCATCCACCGAGGATTCCGTAATTTTGATTTCTGCAAGGTCGGAGAAAGGAAGACGCTCATAATTGATGTTCCAAACCATGTTCTGGATGAAAAACCACAGGGAACCCGCCAATACGATGTTTGAGGCAAATGGCAGCAGTATCCGCCATTTTTTTGTCCGGATCGCTTTAATAAGAAGATAAACAAGCCTTGCAGGAACATATATGACAAGAAAGACAAGGGCAAATTCCGCTACAGAGAACGGAAACAGCCCGGTAAACAGGCTGACCGGCTGCATTATATACTTATAAATGCCCCGGGCATACACCTGTTCGGTAAAGCCAGGCGACTTTGACATCAGCCACCTGATCAGTATGGCCAGGGGAATCAGACCCAGCGATAAGAACTTCCATGTATATTTGCTTTTCCTGTCACCTGATTTCGCCTGCATTAGAACTATCCCCCCGGATCATCAGGACTTATTTTGCATGTCACGTTTCTATTTTATCACGAATAATGACGGTAAAATAAAAAACAGGCGAAATATTCCATGTTTTTATGTATAATATATCACATAAAAACTTTTACCGATTGGGAGGAGTTTGATCATGATTGAGAATGTAAGCAATGAACTAAAAAAGTATTTTGAGAGCAAACCTGTGCTTTCTGCTCTGTTGCCCATTGACATGTACCTGTTTTTCGGCTGCGTCATCCTTCAATTCATTATGGTTTTTGCTAATTTAGGCGGATTTATAAGCTCATTGGTTTATTATCTCTTTTTCCTTTCGCTTCTCCTGTGCCTTGCGAACAAGAATTTCTTCGCCCTTATGATAGGACTTGGCGTAAAGGCGTTGACCGAGCTTATCG
The DNA here is from genome assembly GCA_012842645.1 of Clostridiaceae bacterium. Classification (GTDB taxonomy): domain Bacteria; phylum Bacillota; class Clostridia; order DSM-8532; family DSM-8532; genus DTU059. The sequence continues at coordinate 979 of DUSJ01000331.1, forward strand.
ATTTTATCAAATACCTTGCCAAATATGAAATGTTCATGTGGGGTTACCTCTTTGCGATTCTCGTCTATGGCTTCTTTGCATACATGGCATTCAGGAAGTATTCAGCCAGGAGCAGTACATAACCTTGTTGGCAAAGAATACGCCGGGACTACCATTCAAAGGGTTCCGGCTTTTTTTATTTTCATTAAATATAAAAATATATGAAATAAGTTTTAACTTATTATCAGTAAATTATCAGTAAAAACGAATAAGCCGGAATTGGAAAACTCCAAAACCGGCTTATTTTCCTGGTCGGAGTGACTGGACTTGAACCAGCGACCTCTTGCACCCCAAGCAAGCACTCTCATCCACCTGAGCTACACCCCGACAGCGAACAAAACATATTATACGATATGTGAAACAAAATCACAATACCCTTTTTTATAATCTTGATCTTCCATTTCCTGAATACATCTTTATTTTCTGGTCCGGCTGGCAGGGGATTTTATTTTAATGAACCATGATTGTGGACAAGCATATATTGATATCAGGTCGGTTATGAACAGAAATCAGGCTGATTCTTATGAATAGGGGGAGGTACGCAAACGCGTTCTATAAGCAGTGGGCAAACAGCTATAATAAACCCTCCGGATGAAGCCGGAGGGTTTAAAAGCTCAATACTGTTTTAATTACGTCCCTGTCAATGCCCGTTGGTTAATTTGCCGGTGAATTTCTGCCAGTCCTGCCTTGCAATCTGGTCCGTGCCCCAGAATCCTGTAAAACTCTTGTTGTCTTCATTCATAAAGATTTCTATCAAATATGAGGAGCCGCCTTTCTTATAGGTCCCGCTAAGCCTGTTGTTGACAACGGTCCCTGTAATTCTGTCCTTGCTGCCCACGTAGCCGGTTACGGAATTATTCTGCTGATGGAAAACCACCTTGCCCAGGCTTTTAACATCCCAGGTTCCGCTGAAATCGGCGGGCGACGGAAGCTGCCTGAGATACTGGGTAAAAACGTCTTTTTCACGTTTTCCGTTCCATTTCTGCCAGGGCTGATTTTGCCTGGTTCTGTATTTCCCGTCGAAGGTCTCTCCATTCGGAGATATCACGAATTCCAGTTCTCCCGAACCTGTATTGTCTTTGAAGGTGCCGATAAGCTTGTTCCCGGAAATCATACCTTCGATGGTGCCGTTGGTTCCGTATGTCCCCGTAATATATATGCCGTTCTGGACAAGGTCCATCTTGCCCCTGTCGGTAAACCAGATCCCGGACCAGTTCTGGGCAGGCGGTCCCGTAGGAGTGGGGGGATATTGGCTGCCGCCGTCAAGCAGGTAGGTTATTGTCGCGGTCATGGTGCTTCCGTCCCAGTCTATGCTGCAGCCCAGGCTTTCGATGACGAAACGCATGGGGATCATGGTACGGTTGGTATCGGAAATATACGGAGCGACGTCCATTGTTTTCTGGACTCCATCGACTGTATAATAGGTTTTTCCGATCCACAGGCATACCGTTTTGCCGTTCCATTTAATCGTTACTTTCTGTTCATTCTGAGAATAATCTACTTTTCCGCCCATTGCCTCGATTAATGCCCTTATGGGAAGCATGGTCCTTTCATTCCTGAGAACAGGAACAGTGGCTTTCCCGGGATCGATCTCCATCCATACCCCGTTGACAAGCATTTTTGCTTTTCCAATGGTCATCGATATCGTTCCGTAGATTTTCTGGCTTGTTACCCTGATTTCGTTGGAAGGGCTGCCGAGGGACCTGTCGGCCAGGACAGGTCTTACTATATAGTAGTAAGTTGTTCCCGGTACGACTTTATTGTCAACATAACTGTTGCCCGTGATCCAGAAGTCCGTTTCGGGGATATTTGAGTAGTCCCCTGACTTGGTTGACCTGAATACGTAATATCCCAGGATGTTCCGTGGATTGCTGACGGTCCATTCAAGGGTGATATTGCCGGTGTTTACCTTGGCAGAAAGCGTTATCGAGTTGACTGTACCTGGGTAATAAACCTTGACTTCATTGGAGGGATCCCCTATATTTCCGTCTCCGAGAACAGGCTTGATTATATAATAGTAAGTTGTGCCGGGGGTCACCTTTTTATCGATATATTGCGTTCCCGGGATCCAGAAGTCGGTCTCCGGAACAATTGTATAGACACCCGATGTTGTCGACCTGTAAACATAATATCCCCTGACTCCTTTTTCATGAGTGATTGCATTCCAGTTCAGAGTGACGCTGTCGTTATTGACTGTGCATTGAAGGGTGATTTTCTTTGCTGTGACTTTGTCCTGGGAACTTGCAGCGCTTGCAGGAATGACAAGGCTGACAGCCATCAACATGATAAGAATGATACTGATAACCTTTCTCTTTACCCGTTCTGATACCTTACACATCTTGATTCCTCCAACAATAGAATAATTTACAATAATATTATTTCAGTTTACTGTATTTCCACCCGTTAAGAATTTTTTAAATAACAGTTACATAGGTTACAAATCCCTGATGGAAATGTAATGGAACCGGAAGAAATGCTTTATAAGCGGGAACAGGCAGTATTTATATTTACAAACATTGAATTAATGCCTTAGAATATAATTAATTATAATCCGGAGGTGCTGACGAAATGAAAATATGTCCCAAATGCAATGCATCTAACAGGGATGAAGCGAAATTTTGCGTATCCTGCGGGGAAAACCTCACCGCGCAGTCTTTAAATACATCAACAAGTAGCGCTGTAAACGATGGTTCCGCTTTCGGAACCACGCCGCCAGGCACTCCTGCCGGCCAGCCCGCTACGGGTTACCTGTATACAGGCGAACCCCAGCCCCAGGCTGCTCCGCCCAGGAAAAAACCAGCTATTTTTATAGCCATCGCAGCTATAGTAATTGTTGCAGCCGCAGCTGTTTTCCTTGCGGTGAAACTTCTTGCCAACAGCAATGACCCTGTCACCAGGCTGATGAAGGGTTATGCGAAGCTTCTTGACATGAAGAAAATAACAGTAACGACCACTATAGAATTCAATTCTGACTATGAAGGAGAAGATACGGAACTGGATACAATCAGCAGGGTAATCAATGATTTGGGCATCAGGTTTGAAACTGCGGCAGACACTGAAGACCTGGTCTTCCAAATTGGCATGGAATTTCTTTACGATGACAAATCGGTTATCAGGATGGCAGCCGGTCTTAATGATGAAGAAGCATACATTGACGCTTACGACCTGTACGATAAAAAATTCTATGTTGCAATGGGAGACCTGGTTCCCCAATACACGGATTTCATTAATGATTTCAGGATTATAAGAAAAGCAGCCGGCGAGGTAAAGTCAAAGATCGACCAGAAGAAGATCGCAAAGATAATCAGGGACTCATTGGGAGACAATATCAGGAATTCCGGCGACAAAGTCATATTGACTCTTGATAATGACATTA
>DUSJ01000332.1 GCA_012842645.1 Clostridiaceae bacterium
AAGAGGCAGAGTTCTTCTCATTCGGTACCAACGACCTTACGCAGATGACCTTTGGATTCTCCCGCGACGATGCCGGAAAGTTCCTTGAAGACTACTATGCAAAGAAGATCTACGAATCAGATCCGTTTGCGAAGCTTGACCAGACCGGCGTAGGCAAGCTTGTTGAGATGGCTGTCCGGTTAGGCAGAAAGACACGGCCCGACATCAAGCTCGGCATCTGCGGAGAGCACGGCGGAGAACCTTCTTCTGTCGAGTTCTGCCACAGGGTCGGCCTGGATTACGTGTCCTGTTCGCCGTACCGTGTGCCTATAGCCCGTCTTGCGGCAGCACAGGCCCAGGTCAATTATCCAAGGAAATAATTGAAACGCCAATAAAAAAAGACAAGGGAATTGACAGTATTTCCCTTGTCTTTTTGCTTTCACAGGTCTTTAATATTATTTGCAGGATCATTATGCCAAATTTATTGTTTATATTGCATATATTTGATAGAATAGATTTGAAATTTGCCGTAGTTTTTAACAAAATCGTGCATTGGATAAGATTACTATAAAAATTCAGAAGATTAAAAAAGGAGGCATCATATCCATGCGAAAATCAAGTTATGAAAAAGGACTGAAGAAACTGGCATCCTTGTTACTGGTGTGCGCATTGCTGATCTCACTGACATGTGCGCCGGCAATGGCTGAGGACACTGCTGCGGGTATCGGTGACCTGACAGGCAAACTGGTCATCATACATACCAATGATACCCATGGCGGGGATGTAGCGGTTGAAGGAACTTCGTTGGGAACGGCAGGTATTGCACAGCTTGTCAAGGATTATGAAGCGGCAGGAGCCCAGGTGCTGCTGGTATCTGCCGGCGACGCGATCCAGGGAGATCCGCTGGTCAACCTGAGCAAAGGCTTGACTGCCATTCAGTTTATGAACCTGGCCGGTTACGATCTTATGGTACCCGGAAACCACGAGTTTGATTTTGGCTATGACAATCTTCTGAAGCTTAGAGAAGAGGCAAATTTCCCCCTTGTTTCAGCCAACATTCTGGATAAGGAAAGCGGAGAACCTGTATTTGAAGAATATATAGTATTCGATACCGTGATCGGGAAAGTAGGGTTCTTTGGTTTAACCACTCCGGAAACTTATACCAAGGCAAATCCCAAGAATGTTGCCACGCTTAATTTCCTTGCAGGAGAAGAATTGTATGCTAAGGCCCAGGAAGTTGTAGACAAACTGAAGGCAGCCGGGGTCGAATATATTGTCTGCGTTGCCCATCTTGGAATAGATGACAGCAGCGTACCCAACAGATCCAATGATGTTATAGAAAATGTGGATGGAATAGATATCCTCATCGACGGACACAGCCACAGTGTCGTTGAGGGAAAGAAGATAGGCGATACCATATTGGCCCAGACCGGGACGAAGCTTGCCAATGCCGGGGTCATTATTATGGATAAAGACAGCATCGAGGCAAAACTCATTCCGGCCAGCGAATATACTGAAATTGACCAGGAAGTAAGCGACGCTGTCAATAAAGTGGCTGAAGAAATAGATCAGCAGTTGTCTGCGGTATTTGCCAGGACAGAGGTATTGCTGGACGGCGAAAGGGCACCTGGCGTAAGGACCCAGGAAACCAACCTTGGAGACTTTGCCGCTGATGCGATCCTGTGGGCAGCAGAGCAGGCTACAGGAGCCAAAATTGACGGCGCCATAACAAACGGCGGCGGCATCAGGGCTACCATCAAGGCCGGCGACGTAACCATGAAGGACATGAAAACAGTATTCCCGTTCGGAAATACCATCGCCACTGTTAAAGTTACAGGAAAGCAGCTGCTCGAAGTACTCGAAGCTTCGTGCAGTGCCGCGCCTGAAGCGCTGGGCGCATTCCCGCAGGTTGCAGGAATTGAGTTCACCATCGATACTACTGTTCCTTATGTCAACGGCGAACAGTATCCTGATTCAACATATTTCGCTCCCGCCAGTCCCGGCTCGAGGATCAAGAACGTGAAAGTCGGCGGAGAACCGCTGGATCTGAACAAGGTATACACCATAGCTACCAATGACTTCCTTGCAGCAGGCGGCGACACTTACTACGTATTCAAGAACCTTGAGAGCTACAACACCTATGTGGCCCTTGAAGATGCCCTTGTTAACTATACTGCCGAGGTGCTCGGCGGCACGATTACCGCAGAAAAATACGGTAAGCCGGCAGGGCGTATCAATATAATCCTCGCCGCGGCAGAGGAAGAGAAAGAGCCTGAAGTTACATATATACTCTACACCGTCGTAAAAGGCGACTGCCTCTGGAAGATAGCAGAGAAGTACCTTGGCAGCGGATTCCGTTATGTTGAGATATACGAGCTCAACAAGGACATTATAAAGAATCCGAACCTCATTTACATTAACCAGGTCCTCAAGATACCGGCAAAGTAATATAAAGCCTGGGACAAAATAAAGCAAAGATGTCCTGAACATATAACTGGCAGACAGTTGTTTGAATTGTCTGCCAGTTTTATTGCGGAAATGGCGCTTTTCAGCCTTGCTTGGAAAATACAGAACAGAGCGGTTTTTATCCTCTGTTCTTCGCTTTTGATCGTATTCCGGCACGCCGTTTTATGAATGTTTGAGTATACAGGTATAAATAAAACCTTGGAATACTGTTCGAGTCATATGGAATTTTAAGATATTATTGTAATAAACCATAAATGCATGATAAAATAAACAAGTAATATATATAATAAATGATAAGTTTTAATATTTTCTGTCAGGAGTATTGTTTATGCCGGAACACAATATTCACGAAGGTCACAGGAGCAGGATAAGGGAAAGATATATAACCGAAGGCCTGGACAGCTTTTCCGACCATGAAGTAGTTGAGTTGCTGCTGTTTTACTGCATTCCCAAACGGGATACCAATGAACTGGCCCACAGGATGGTGAAAGAATTCGGAACGCTTCATGATCTTCTTGAAGCCGACCCGAGGGATATAGCAAGGCGCTGCAAGGTGAGCCTGAACACCGCCACGCTGATATCAATGGTTGCCCCTCTTTCAAGGCGGTATCTCAGGCAGAAATGGGGGAACAGGCCTGTTTTGAATTCCTCGACGCTGGCGGGTAATTATGCTGTTTCTCTATTCGCGGGAAGAGTATACGAATGTTTTTTTGTTATTTGCCTCGATGCCCAGAACCGTGTCAACCATGCGGCGCTGGTACATGAGGGTACCATAAACGAAGCCCCGGTATACCCAAGGATAATTGTTGAAACGGCGCTCAGGCACAAGGCAAACAGTATCATCCTGGCCCATAACCATCCCGGTGGAAG
>DUSJ01000333.1 GCA_012842645.1 Clostridiaceae bacterium
CGTCAGAAAGCTCTACCAAAAGGCCAGTCGCTTGTTGAGGCCGCGATCGTTATTCCTGTCATTTTGCTTCTTGTTTTTGGCATCATCGATTTCGGTCTTCTTTTCAACAATTACATACTTATAACCAATGCCTCGAGGGAAGGAGCAAGACTGGCAGCGCTGGGCAGTACTGACGCGGAGGTTGTCGCGGCTGTCCGAGATATGACAGCCACGCTTGATTCATCAGGATTATCTGTTACTGTAACACCTCATTACAGCCTGAGGGTACGCGGTTCACAGGTCAGGGTTATTGTAACATACAACGCCAGGCTGGTAACACCGATTATCAACAGGTTTTTTGCCGGCGGAAAAGCGAAACTGCAGGCGGAATCGACCATGCGCGTGGAATAAACGGTGGCAGGGTCTGAATGCGTGCGGGCACGCCGCCTGGAACCATCGGCAAGGAGGGTCATATGGATAAAAAGATAAATAAAAAAGCGCTTATAGTGTCAATGATCTTTGCCCTCATTTCCTGCGGGCTTGTTTACATATATATAAAGTCACTGAATAAACCGGAAGAAGTAAAAGAAGTTCCGAAAGCAAAACTCCTGGTCGCGGCCAGGGATATCCACGCGGGAGAACAAATCCAGGCAGGCGATATAAAAACCATCGAGATACCGCAGGATGCCATGCCTGAAGGAGTTCTCAACGACAGGGAGAGCATCGAGTCTCATTATGCCATCGAAAAAATAATAACCGGCGAGCCCTTCCGTGGAGAACGACTGACTGAATGGGACAATCTTGCCCTGTCATTCAGTATTCCCAAAGGAAAACGCGCCCTTTCGGTCTACATTGACGAGAATGCGGTTTTTTCCAACCAACTCAGGGTAGGAGACAAAATTGATATCATCGGGCATTACATAATAGAAACGGAAGACAGATCCATAGAATTTACAAGGATAATCGTCCAGGACATCAGCATACTTGCTATCGGTTCCAACCGTTTGCGAAACAATACAGCTTCCGGCAGTGAATCTGCCGGATCCGGGTCCTCCGGGAACACCGGGGATTCCGGGCTGCCCGCCACTGTGACATTGCTCGTTACTCCCGAAGAAGCAGAGACGATAGCCTTTACCGCGCAATTCGCCGACTTCTCCTTTATTCTCAGGGGTGATAAGGATGAAAGTATAGTTGACACTCCCGGCATCGGTATTGATGATATTCTGAAGGGCAGCAGGCTGGAATACCTGACAGCGCAGCCGGAGGAGGAGGGGGAGCAATGACCGAAAACGGAAAAATTAAAGTAGTTATCATAGATGATTGCATTGATACAATCAGGCATATAAAAGCACTCCTGGAGTTCAGCGAAAAGACGATCCAGGTCGTGGGAGCCGCCTATGGCGGGAAAGAAGGCGTTAAGCTTTGCCAGAAACTGAAACCCGATATAGTTCTGATGGATGTCAATATGCCGGACATGGACGGGCTGACGGCAACGAACCTCATAACTTCCAGCCTGCCCGATGTCGGGGTCATAATCATGTCGGTACAGTCCGAAAAAGAGTACCTGAAAAAGGCTATGCTGGCCGGGGCGAGGGAATACCTGATAAAGCCTTTTTCGTCCGACGAACTGGTGTCTTCCATCACCAACGCTTTTGAAGTGCAGAACAGGAGAAAGCACAGCCTGAAGAGCGCGGACCAGGTCATCCAGACGAAAGTGATCACTGTATTCAGCACCAAGGGCGGAGTTGGCAAGACTACCATAGCCACCAACCTGGCCGTGGCCCTTGCAAGGAATACCAGGAAAAAGGTCTGCCTTCTCGACCTGGACCTGCAGTTCGGCGACGTGGCCGTTATGATGAACCTGATAGTCAAAAACACCATTTATGACCTGGTAAGGGATATAAACAATATCGACTCGGATCTTGCCAATGATTACCTTACCATGCATTTCAGCGGTGTCAGCGTACTGCCGGCCCCGCTTAAGCCCGAGTACGCCGAGTATATCGACAACAGGCATGTGGAGCGTATATTGGCCCTTCTGAACGGAAACTTCCATTACGTGATTGTCGATGTGCCTGCGGCATTCCAGGATATCGTTCTTACAGCGCTTGACAGTTCAGAGAAGATACTGGTCGTCTCGACACTGGATCTGCCTGCCATCAAAAACATAAAGGTAGGGCTGAATATAATGGAAAACCTCCGGTACAAGGACAAGATAAGCTTGATTCTGAATAAGGCCAACGAACAGTACGGAGTGAATTATTCCGAGTTCGAGGAGACTGTCGGGTATCCCATATGGGAGAGCATCCCAGAGGACAGCAGCACCGTTATAACAAGCGCCAACAAGGGCATCCCCTTTGTTATGTCGAGGGTCGATACCAGGGTTGCCAGGGCTGTCATGCGCATGGCTGACAGACTGCACAGCGGCAGTGAATCTCCTGCCGTGGAGAAAAAGGCTGCTGTTTGGAAAGTGTTCCATTTTTAAGGATCGTATTGTGTCATTCTGAGGTAGCATAGCGACCGAAGAATTTCAGGATTGATTGCAGAATGATTTGATTGGACTCAGGGAGGGTAAAAAATGGGTCTTCTTGAAAGACTGTCAATGGACAGGGAAGAAGAACACAAGAAAGGTCTCGCGGTCATATCTGCAGGCCAGAAAGATGATCATAAAACCGATCCGTATAAAGAACTGAAGGCAAGGATATTCGACAGGGTAGTGGAAGAAGTGAAAATCTCCAATGACGATAACGGCGACATGACCGCCGTTGAGGAGGAGATCCGCGGCATTGTAAACAGCGTGATAGAAAGCGAAGCCCCGTATCTGACAAGAAACGAAAGGAACGCCATTTCAAGGGACATTATAAACGAGACTATCGGGTACGGTCCCATCACTCCCCTTCTTAACGATCCCCAGGTAAATGAAGTTATGGTCAATTCTCCTTCCCAGGTATATGTCGAGCGCGGCGGAAAGCTTGAGCTCAGCGGAGTGACCTTCAGGGACAATGCCCATATCATGCACATAATCGAAAGGATCGTCGCTCCCCTTGGAAGGCGTATCGACGAAAGTTCCCCCATGGTGGACGCGAGGCTTCCCAACGGATCCCGTGTCAATATAATCATCCCTCCCCTTGCCCTGAACGGGCCTGCCATAACCATAAGAAAGTTCTCGGACAAACCCTTTACCGTCAATGACCTGATAAGGTTCGGGACCATGACACCCGAAGTGGCCCAGTTCCTGAGGGCATGCGTCGAAGCCCGCCTCAACATCGTGGTATCGGGCGGCACAGGAAGCGGCAAGACCACCACCCTTAACGTGATATCTTCGTTTATCCCTCCGGACGAGCGGATTATAACAATAGAGGATGCAGCGGAACTCCAGCTTCACCAGGAGCATGTTGTGAGACTGGAGACCCGCCCGCCCAATATAGAGGGCAAAGGGACCGTGACCATAAGGGATCTTGTAAGGAACTCGCTTCGAATGAGACCTGACAGGATAGTCGTAGGCGAGGTCAGGTCGGGGGAAGCCCTTGATATGCTCCAGGCAATGAATACCGGACATGATGGTTCCCTGACTACAGGCCATGCCAATTCCCCGCGTGACATGCTGTCACGCCTTGAGACCATGGTCCTGATGGCAGGGATGGATCTGCCCGTAAAAGCGATACGCGAACAGATTGCTTCCGCCATCGATCTTATTGTCCAACAGTCGCGCATGAAAGACGGAAGCAGGAAGATAACCCATATAACCGAGGTAGCCGGTATGGAAGGCGATGTCATAACGCTACAGGACATTTTTGTCTACCGCGAGGAAGGACCTGACAGCGCGGGCCGAAGGACAGGGAAGCTGGTGCCTACGGGACTGATCCCTTCTTTCATGGACAAGCTTTCGAAGACCAGCGTCGCTGTTTCGCCCGAACTGTTTTCAACAGGTTTTTAGCGGCATGCAGGCTCTCGTTTAAAGCAAAATTCAACTGCTCCTACGGAGGCAATTCAGATCTGAACAGCATGCCCGTAGAGGAAACGGTCCCCAAAATACAGGCTAAATTTTTTTCACACAGTCCCTGAGAGGAGGATTTTAATGAAATTGCCGATATTGCCCGTATTGATCGTTCTTGGCATATCCCTGTGGGTACTTCTTTACCAGGTTTTCTGCCTGTTCAGGAAGGAAAAGTATACCAGCCGAATAAAGCTTTATACAGGACAGCTTGAAACCGCAGGCAGGGATGAAAAGCAAAAAAGGCATGAGAATTACCGGCAGGGACTGGGCATGCTGGCAAGGAGCATCGAAAAGGCAGGAATTCTTGCCGGGTACAAGGCCAATATCAGGAAAAAGCTGGTCAGGGCAAATATACTGATGAAACCTGAAGAGTTTATTTCAATAAGCCTGATAGTCCTGTGCGTCTTTGCATTCCTCGGTATCCTCCTGTCGGGAAATATCCTGATCATTGCCATAATGGCCGTTATAGGATGGTTCGCTCCGCTTTTCATACTGAACAGGAAAATCACAAAACGGATGAAAATCCTGAATAACCAGCTCGGAGATACCATCGCGATACTGTCGAACGCCCTTAAGGCCGGCCACAGCTTTTTCCAGGCGGTCGACTCCGTATGCCGCGAACTGAAAGGTCCGATGGCAGATGAATTTTCAAAGCTGCAGAAAGAAATAAGCCTTGGAGTCAATACCGAAACTGCCCTTGAAAACATGGTTAACCGGGTTGGCAGCGATGACCTGGAACTCATGGTAACGGCAGTCCTGATCCAGCGGCAGATTGGCGGAAACCTGGCCGAGATCCTGGATAACATATCCGAAACGATCCGCCTGAGGATAAGGGCAAAAGGGGAGATCAGGACCATGACAGCCCAGGGACGCATGTCCGGCTGGATCATTACACTGCTTCCGCTTTTTCTCGCATTGGCTGTCAGTATCATAAACCCGGACCAGATGCGAGTCCTGGTGACCCATCCCATAGGAATCATAATGATAGTTTTGGCCCTGGTTATGGAATTCATGGGAATATACATGGTCCGGAAGATCATCAACATAGAGGTTTAGGGGTGGTATGATGGAAGCGGCATTGCTGACGCTCATGTTTATATCGTTTTTATGCCTGTCCTATAACCTGCTTACCGTGAAAGATCGCAGGAAGAGCAGTATCTCTGTGCGCCTCGAATATATCAAAAACCAGGACGGACATAACGAACCCGCCGACGAGCTAAGCTTGTCCTTCAAAGAGCGCGTGATAAAACCTATGCTTGATAATATCGGCAAGGCCATGATGAAGCTTGCGCCCCGTGAAATGATATCCGGCCTGGAGGAGAAAATCACAATGGCCGGCAGGCCGAACAACTGGAGCGTCAGGAACTGGCTTGGTTTCCAGGCTTACCTTGTTTTTGGGCTTCCGGCACTGATCCTTGTATTGTTCCTCCAGTTCAGGATTGACCTTAAAAACCTGGCCCTGTTTCTTCCGGCATCAGTCCTGATAGGCCTGCTGTTTCCCAACATGGTTCTCAACAGCAGGATACGCAAACGCCAGGCTGAAGTGTCAAAAACCCTTCCCGATATCATGGATCTGCTGACCGTGAGTGTCGAGGCCGGCCTGACATTCGATTCCGCCCTTGCCAAAGTGGTTGAAAAAGCTCCCGGTGGCACTTTGGCCAGTGAGTTTGAGACAGCGCTCCAGGAAATAAAAGTGGGAAAATCAAAAAAGGAAGCGCTTTACCAGATGGCCGACAGGATAGGGGTACAGGATTTCAGAAGCTTTGTGGGAGCCGTGATACAGGCTGACCAGCTTGGCGTAAGCCTCGGAAATGTGCTCAGGATACAGTCTGAGCAGATAAGGCAGAACAGAAAACAGCGAATATCGGAAAAGGCTATGAAAGCCCCTGTAAAGATGCTGATCCCCATGGTGGTGTTTATTTTTCCTTCGATTTTTATTGTGCTGCTGGGACCTGTGGTTATCAACCTTATAGAAATGTTCTCAAAATAAATCTCTCAGGTTGTTTTTAAACAACGGGATATGCTAAAATAATACTAAATAACAGAATCATTTACATTGAGAAGTCGATTTTAAAGTACAAAAGTTAAAACCGGGGGATTAAGGATGGACTTTACTGGGGCAAGGAAGGCCATATCGGCCGTCAGGGGCAGATATTCTCACATATTCCTGGCTTTTGCGATCAGCATTGTAGTTCTGGTATCCGTGATCTTATTGAATGATTTCCTTCCCTTGTCGGATAAAATTACTATCTTCAGGATCTGTAACAGGACCCTTGAAATTTTACTGATCATCGTATCGTTTTCTATTTTCCTTATATCGTACTTTTCATATTCACAGAATAAAAACAATCATGTTCTCATTGCGGGGTTCACTTTTCTCACCGGATGCATCTTCTACTGGAGTATTATCATAAACCTGTCAGCCGGTTTTATCACATCCGAGAGCCATGACAGCCCGGTGGTATCTTTCCTGGTCTGGATCATCATAAGCCTTGTCAACGGGATAAGTTTCAGCATATTGCTTACAGTAAAACCCAATAACGAGAAAACGATAAAAAGGGGATATCTCTTCCTTGGTGTAGCCGCAATTGTCATTCTATGCTGTTTGCTGCTCCAAATGCCGTTCATCAGGCCTGAACAGCTTATGGACGACAACGGGCTCACAAACACAAGCGCCATCCTGACAGCAGTTGCTTCGTTGCTCTATGCTTACTCTTTTATTCGTTCGCTCAGGAAGTACGGCGAAAACAGGGATGTAGTTTATAAAGCTCTGACGATAGCGTTCATGCTGATGTTTTTCAGCGAGGTATCCCTGTTTTTTATGATGCGGACGAACGATCTCAACACTGTCCTGAGCCAGCTGTTCCTTGCGGTTGCCTATACCCTGGTATTTTATGCCTTGTATGTACATGGGATTCAGC
>DUSJ01000334.1 GCA_012842645.1 Clostridiaceae bacterium
ATAATATTATCCACAGAGATCTTCCCTCCTTTGTGTTGTTGTTTTTGTGTTTATAAAAATTTTAACACAGGAGAGTTGATCTCTGTTTTTTGTTTTAAAAACTCCACAATTATTTTACGCTATCTTTAATCAGGTATCAGGCAGAGTCTTTCTCATTTCTTATGTAATGTGACGGTTCTTTTTCACGGAACCCGAGCTTCCGGTAAATCTTTTATCCTTTAAGATATGTACATCTTCTATTTCTTTGAAGCTTTTAATAAAATCGGAATTCATGCCGGTTGAAGAGTAATAACCATAATTTAATGTATGTGGCCGTATATGTCAATTAAATATAATTTAAATATTTGTTGCTAAGTACAGGGAGCAAGACTCAGAACGTTCCCGTGTATCATATCCGTATCATGGGTGACGATTATGACTGTTTTGCCTTTCGTGTTTTCCTCGATGTAGTCCATGACAAGTTTCTTGTTTTCGTTGTCCAGCCCTTTGAAGGGTTCGTCAAGAAACAGGATCTCGCTTTTTGCAAGCACTGCCCTGACAATTGCCACCCTTCTTTTCATGCCGCCGCTGAATTCGGACACCGGTTTTGACAGGATGTCTTTAAGCCCGACCCTTTCAAGATGCTCTATGATAGTGGAATTTTTTATCCTCTTGTCGCAAACCAGGCGGACGTTGGATACGGCATTGAAATTTTCGCAAAGCCTGTCCTCCTGGAAGACCGCGCTTTTAAGCGCCGGGACTCCGGTAATGGTCCCGCTGTCCGGGGCTGTAATACCCATAAGCATGCTGATAAGCGTTGTCTTGCCGCAGCCGGATGGACCTGTTATGAACGTAGTCCTGTTTTTTTCGATCCTAACACTGAAGTTATGGAACACCACGTTGTCACCGTATTTTTTTGTAACCCCGGAAATAACGATATCCATCATGTTTTCTCCAATCCCGCGAAAAGTATCTTTACAAGCCTGAGGAACAGCTTTTCAAAGGCAAAGCTCAGGATTACGATCACGACTGTCCATGCGAACAGATCCCCGGTGCTTAAGTAAACTTTTGCTTCATACAGCTTTTCACCGATGGAGCCATCCGGGATGCCTATGACTTCCGCAGCAATTCCCGATTTCCACGCAAGGCCTATAGCAACGCTGCACGAGGAAATAAGAAAAGGCTTGATCTGCGGAAGATAGATGTATTTTATCCTCTTAAGCCAGCCGACACGGAATATGTCAGCCATTTCGATCATTTTAGGATCGGTGCTTTTAAGGCCCTGGAGCAGGTTCGTATAGATAATGGGAAAAGCTATCAAAAAGGATATGAATACTGAAAGGCTCCTTGAGCTGAGCCAGATCAGGCAGAGGATTATAAACGACGCCACCGGTACCGATTTTATTACGGCTATGAATGGGCGGACCATCACTTCTGCTATATGAAACCTTCCGGCCAAGGCAGACAAAAGCCCGCCAATGATAAGCGCCAGGAAAAACCCCGAGACAATGCGAAGCAAGGAAAAACCTGCGGCGCTGATAAA
>DUSJ01000335.1 GCA_012842645.1 Clostridiaceae bacterium
AGGATGAAAGGCACTGGATGTAAGTACCGCGTCCTTTTCACAGGCAAGCTCCTGCATGGCATTATTGCCGGCATAATATCTTTCCTTGCATTGCATGTTATGCCCATGACGGTCCAGGCATCAGGAGCAGATATCGCTCAAGGCATTGGTCTTTCATGGACCCGCCCGGTCGTTTTGCTGATACTGATCCTTTCCCTCGCAGTCGGCCCGTACAGGGTATCATCGCTGAAGAAAGATTCTGATAAAGTCAGATAATATATAGGCAATATGGTATGATTATTAACATGTTTCCTGTGAAAAAAACGTTATAATTGACACTAAAATCAATATGTGTTACCGTTTAATATATTACTGCATATTCTTAGGGGGAGTCTAATGAGCACATTAAAAGATGTAGCGGAAAAAGCCGGCGTTACAGTTACTACTGTATCGAGAATGCTCAATAACAGAGGGTATGTCAGTGAAAAAACGAAGAAAAAAATAAGACAGGCCATGAAGGAACTGAATTATCAGCCCAATGCGCTGGCACGAGCCCTTTCCCGGAAAAAAAGCGACTTTATTGGCTTGATTGTCCCCTCGGCAAGCCATATGTTTTTCTGTAAAATAGTGGATTATATTGAGCATTATGTTTCCAAGCACGGATATAAGCTGCTGCTTTGCAATTCCAATCTTGAACCCAAGAAAGAAATCGAATACTTTAATATGCTGAGCGCCAACAAAGTGGCAGGTGTGATAATCGCGAGCCGAACACAGAATATAGACAAGAATATAGAAATCGATGCTCCGGTTATATCTATCGATCGCGTTATATCTCCCGTGATTCCGTCAATTTGCTCCGACAACTACCAGGGCGGTGTCCTTGCGGCGGAACATCTTATTGCAAAAGGATGCAAAAAACTCGTGCATATAAGCGGAAGTTCAAACCTCAATATGGATGCCAATAAACGCTTTTTTGGCTTTAAAGAGGTTTGTGAAAGAAAAGGCGTCCCCTATATTGTTGTGGATGCCACAGAAGATCAGTTTCTTTCAATGCACTACGAAGATATTATTAATATGCTGCTTGATAAGCATCCTGACATTGACGGTATTTTTACTTCAAACGATATAATAGCCGCCCAGGCGATCGCAATATGCAAAAGAAGAAACATAAAAATCCCCGATCAGATAAAGATCGTAGGATATGACGATATCGATCTGTGCACGCTTATAAGCCCGTCAATTACAACAATACGCCAATCCATAAAGGAAATATGCCAGTATGCCGTTGAATGCATTATATACAAAGCAGATAACAAGACTATTCCTTCAAATGTCACTTTTCCTGTGACACTGATCGAAAGAGAAACAACGTGACCGAAAAAGCAAAACAAATAAGCGTCTGGATAAACCAGGCGCTTATTCTGTAATTACCCCCCAATTACTTGATTGCTCCCTGTACGACACCTTCTATAATTCGATTCTGAGCAAATACATATGCAATTATCACCGGTAATATCGTCAATACTATGCCGGCCATCAGAGGGGCATAATCAACGCTGTATGTCTGGAAAAAGCTGTAGGTAGACAATGGCAACGTTCGCTGAGCCGGTGAAAGCAGGACCAGGCTGGGCAGCAGGTAGTCGTTCCATATCCACAGGATATCGAGTATCATGACTGTAACCATGACCGGCGTGAGCAGCGGAAGGACAACCCTAAAGAAGGCCTGCAGCCTGTTTCCGCCATCTATCAGTACAGCCTCTTCCATATCAAGCGGAATGTTCTTGATGAACCCATGGAAAATGAAAATCGCGAAGGCCTGCCCGAATCCCAAATACATGAAAATCAGAATCCATTTGTTATTCAATAATTTCATGTTTCCATATATACTCACAAGCGGAATCATCACAGCCTGGAACGGCACGATCATCGATGCAACCAATATGGCAAAAATTAATTTGTTGATTCTCCACTTGAACCTTGCAAGGAAGTATGCTGCCATGGAGGCCGTCAGCAGTATCAGTGAGACACTGATAACAGTAATGGTTAAACTGTTTATAAAGCCACCAAGGAAATTCATCTTTTTAAAAGCATCCACATAGTTGCCAAAATCTAATTTGTCGGGCAGCGAAAACGGGCTTTCGACAAATTGCTGCGTCGTTTTAAAAGAGTTATTTATCATCAGATAAAACGGTATTATAAAAATTATCAGTAAAATGTATATGAACAAGTATTTAAAAAATACTGCCAGCTTCCTGCCTGTCATGCTTCCACCTCATATCTCTTAGTCAACAGGACCTGAGTAACAGCCACTATAGCGACAACAATAAACAGCACAATTGCCTCAGCCTGCCCCAAGGCATACTGATTTGCCTGGAATGCTTTCTGATATATGTGCATCGATGCCAGACGCGTGGAGCCATACGGAGCGCCGTTTGTCAGCGCAAGGTTAAGGTCATAGGCCATGAAGCCTCTTGAAATAGTGATAAAGAAGCAAATAATAAATGAAGGCACCATAGAAGGTATAGTTACATAAAAGAGCTTTTTAAAGCCTTTTGCGCCATCTATATCAGCCGCTTCCAGGACCTCTTTGTTTATGCCTACAAAACCTGCAATGTAAATCATCATAAGATACCCGGCATATTGCCATACCGTAACTATGATCATTGCCAGAATTGCACGGTCAGGATGGGTCAGAAGGGAAGTCTTCAGTGACTCAATCTCCAGTGTGTGTCCTACCTTTGTAACTACATTTGCAAATATAAACTATAATGCCCCCACTTGTCAAGACAATTTTTTAGCTTTTCTAAGTTAGGTTCTCCTTTCTTTATTTTTGTATAATTATAACATTTATGCATTCTGTTGGAGGATGTCAAGGGCGAGCGTAAGCGA
>DUSJ01000336.1 GCA_012842645.1 Clostridiaceae bacterium
TCATCGATGCCAAGATGTTCTTCGGCAAACTGGGGGCCTGTATCCCTGCTCTGGGGGAACGTCGACGTGATATCATTGGCGCCTTCATCATAGACTTTTACGGTTCCTTTATCGAAATTCCGTCCTACCCTGTAAGTCTTGCCGTTATCAAGGGCATACTCAAGGATGCCGGCATACTGGTCACCGTTCCAGGGCTTATAATGCTTAAGCGGAGGAAGGCTGCCGTCCTTCGATCTCCTGCCTCCTTTCAGGCCGTAAAGCATGGCCCTGATAAAAGCAAGCAGCGTGGACTTACCCGACTCGTTCTTTTCAAAAATGATATTGAACCCTTCAGCAGGCTTTAATTTTACCTGGTTGAATTTACCGAAACCCTTTATATCCAGCAGCTTTATCTTCATCGTTCTTCTCCCGCCATCTATCTCATTAATCGTCCTGCCACTCTATTCTGCCTGAATACAGGGCTTCAAGCCCGTAGTTCATCGCAAGCAGCAGTTTTTCCTTTTCCCTTTGAAGCTCCCGGTTGCCCGGATCATTGGCAAGCTCTGCGTCAATGCCTGCTATACGGGATTTTACCTCCCTTACAAAGGCTCCTGTCAGGGACGGATCTTTCTCCAGTTCTTCGATATTGAAATCCTTCCGGGTCTCGTTGTATATCCTGAAATAGAACCAGTCACCGGAAAAGAACCCGGTCAGGACATCGGTTTCAACAGACAGACCGGTGCGTCCCGTAAGAGTTATGCGCACCAGATCCCTGTCCGGTCTCAGCCCTTCAATGAGTCCCAGGACCCTCATTTTTACTTCTTCAAGAGTCCTGCAGCCGGTGATGTCAACATTTCTTTCATGATATGCACGGACCGAAGTCTCGAATCTTTCGGTCTTTATATCCACCCTGCCCTGGTCCATGGTCATCTCTACGACAAAAGCCCCGTGAAACCCCTGCTCATCGAAGCCCAGCGGTTCGGGGCTGCCGGGATTGAAAGCCTTCTTCATAGGATAATCATCCCTCATTTTATGGAAATGGCCAAGGGCGTAGTAATCATAGCCAAGCGCTGACAGTTCTTCCGAAGTGACAGGCTTGTAGGCATGGTTAGTAAAGTCCATGTCCAGCGTGCCATGGATCATCATTATGTTGAAATAATCCTTTACAGGGGGAGGAACAACGGACAGGTCAGGCTTGTCCTCCCTGAACGAAGAAAAGCCCATGCCGAAGATATTGACGCATAAATCGTCCATGACAAGGGCCGGACTGTCCGGAGAAAGTATCCTGACATTTTCGGGCCAGTCCCAGTTCCTGTACCAGGAATTCTTCAGGTAAGGGTCATGGTTACCGGGTATGATCAGGACAGGAACTCCGGCCTGGGACAGGACCATGTGGAGCCAGTCAATGGTGCCTTTCGCGACCGTATTGTGCTCATACAGGTCCCCGCATATGAGAAGCATCTGGGCATTTTCAGCCCTGACTTTGTCTATGATTCTTTTAAACGCTTCCCGGATGTCTTTTCTCCTCGTATCTGCATATGTACCTGTGCCGGTTTCCCTGAAAGAGGCGTCAAGGTGAAGGTCGGCACAATGGACGAATTTAAGGGTCTTCAATAATTCTCACTCCCCCGGGAATCTTTGGTCAAAAAAACAGCCTGGGCCATGGCGTAATCGCGGCTGTGAGTCAGGCTTATATCTATGGAAACGGCGCCCATTTCCCTAAATATCTCCAGGGCTTTTCCGGTCAGTATAACATTCGGTTTTCCGTTTGCATCGTTTGATATCTCGATATCCTGGAAAGACACGCCTTTGGCAATCCCCGTGCCAAGAGCCTTGGCGACCGCCTCCTTGGCGCAGAAACGAGCGGCATAACTCCGGAGCGAGCCGGCTATGCCCCTTGCTTCGCAATAGGCTATTTCAGCTGGGGTAAAAACCCTGTTTTTAAAGCTGTCTCCCTTAAGAAGGGCTTTTTCAAATCTGTCCAGTTCGATCAGGTCTATCCCGCAGCGTATACCCATTATTGGCTCCTTAAGCTTTACTTGGTTTCACCGGCTATAGCCGGCAACAGTCATCCTTAAGCGTCAGCGAAGGACTCAGGCGATTTATCGCTCCATGAATCCATCCGGGATTCATGTCGGCCGCTCCGCTATCCGTGCTCAGTATTCCGTGCTCAGTATTAATCGCACACTGGCGCCGCCTTACAGAGAAATGTGCCTTCAGGACCGTCTCCATGGCAACTTGTTGTTAGGAGAACCGTCCCCATAGTAAAAGAGCACAGACTTATGGTTAAGTCTGTACTCGAAATGCTGGCGTCCCGTATAGGAATCGAACCCATATCAATGGAACCGGAATCCATCGTCTTATCCATTAGACTAACGGGACACTTTTTTCCGTCAGATATTATACCACATTTTTATGATTTTTTAAAGTGATCATAGGATTCGTTATCTATTCACATTTTATGCCTGACGGGAAATCTTGATGCAACTTGCCTTTTTGCTTATTTTATCCATTCAATGATGGCATAGAGACTGTCGCCGACAAACAATATGGCCTCGCCGCTCAGCTGCATCCAGAAATACATGGCCATTACAAGGATCAGCTTTCCGAATATCTGGATTCGTGTCCTTATGCTTATGGTCCTGTAGATAACCCCAAGCTGGAGGAATGGAAGAATGATCAGGAGCGCGTACAGTACCGAAAAAAGCACCCTGATCTTCAGCGGCGAAGTCATGTCGACACCGGTCCAGTCAATCCCGGAGTAAATATAAAAAGCTACAGGAACAACGTAAAGAAGATGCGACAGGGCATAGGATTTCATCAGTATGACAGGCAGCCTGGCGCTTACATACTTCTCGCTCCTGTTCCCTATCATTATGGCAAACTCGGCTATGGGAACCATCGTGCAGATTACATCAAACGCTCCGATGATAAAAGAGGCAACTATACCCAATATGGATTTCAGTATAAGATCTCCCGCGCCCCCCTGAAAGAAGCCCAACTCCATAAGATTCCTGTGAAAGACGAAATCAAAGATCCCGACAAACAAAAAAGCAAAAATCAAGCCCTTGAGCTTCACAGAAATTCTTTTGTGTACCCAGACAGGTAACAGAAATACATCCAGGGGGCTGGAAGGTATTTCATTGACTTTCTCCATACGAATACTCATACCCGGCGTACCCTGCGCGAAAATCAGAGAAACAGCCCGGCATGTGCCTCCCATTCAGTATATAATAACGGTTCTTTCAGTTGTACACCCTTAAGGTCAACAATTTAATTTATTTTAGCACAGCAATTGGCTTTAAATCAATGGTACGGCTGCCGGTCCCTGCCCGGTGATTATTTTTCCGGGATCGGTCCGCTGTAGTAGGTTACCCACTCATCATAACTCTTTACCTGCTTCAGGTTCCTCTCGAATATCCTGAAGACGTTTTTATCCGCGAAATTGGCAGCCCATACGCATGCTCCCGCCAGGTTGTACTTATGTATCAGCGAGGTCTTCATGTTGACAGAGTTCTGATCCTCTATCCACATGTGGTATGACTTTCCGTCCTTTTCATACGAGGCCTGGTATTGGCCTGAAACATCGTTCCAGACAACAACCGCTTCATTTTCATCCACCCGTTTCCAGGCTGTATCGATGTTCAGCGCCACAGACGAAAGCTTCGAACCTGTTTCCCCGCTTTCAACGGTCCAGAGCCTCGTGTATAGCGGAATGCCCAGCAGCAGCTTATTCGCAGGGACTTCGGCCAGGATTTTCTGAAGATTTTCTTCAACCCATACCAGTTCGGCCGTCGATCCGGCCTTAGGGCTTGTGCTCCAGTGCTGGTCATAAGTCATGAGGCAGACATAATCCACGCTCTCGGCCAGGGCTTTCCTGTCATAGCACCTGGACCAGGTATCGCTTCCGTCGGGTACCGTTACATCCACTGAAACGATCAGCCCCTGTTCCCTGGCCAGGGGACAGAACTCCCTGACGAACTGGGTATAGGCATCCCTGTCGGATCTGTACATGTTCTCAAAGTCAAGATTTATCCCGTCAAGCTTGTACAGCGCGGCATAGGCGAGGATGTTCCTTATGATCTCCTGCCTTATGTCAGAATTGTTAAGTATCATGCTTGTTCCTTCAATATCGTTGAACGAATTGGAGAACAATGCCCAGACCTGCCAGCCGTTCCGGTGGGCATATTCCACGTACTCCGGGGTCGCCCTGTTCTTTATGGTGCCGTTCCTGTCCACTATCTCGAACCAGGTCGGGGACACCACGTCTATGCCGGGAGTATCCTCGCCAAGCTTTATATTGCTTTTCGAGTAGGTCATGTCCCATACCAGGTTGATCCTGCCGTCGGCCAGCACGGGGGAAGGCGTTTCCTCTTTCTCTTCAATGGTGTACTGTACGCCGGATATTTCGACTTCCTCTTTTTTCACATATCCCAATGTTCCGTCAAAGGCCCTTACCCGGTACCATTCCTCCATTTCGCCAAACACCACAAGCCGTGTTTCGTCGGTACGGTAAATGTCAAGGCCCTTCTCTCCCTGTCCTTCAAATTTTTTGACTATAGGATCATGGATGTTCGGCCCTTTTCTTACATACGTTTTGGCATCGAGGGGCCATGCCGTCCTGTAGACCTTATTGTTGAAATCTATTATGACAACGTCGTTGTCCTCGGCATAATACACGCTTATGCCGTAAAAATCACTTAGGAATTCTATGGGAAGATAGATGATACCGTTTCTTTCCACCACGGGAAACTTCAGATCCATAGGCTTGTCATTGATCAGGGCATCAAGGCTTCCGGTCTTCATGCGGATAACCCTGTCCTTCGTCGTGACGGTCACCTTAAGCAGAGCCTCGTCGTACCAAATATACTGGTCTATGTAGGCTTTGACGGTCCCGAAAGGAAGGTATACCTGTCCGTTGTCTATGTACGGGGAAGGGAATCCCTCGATAAGATCCCCGTCAATAATCAGCCTTGTCCCCGGGATCTCGAACGGCTCGACCACCTTGTTGTTGGGAGCGGTCCTCACGAGATATACCGCCAGGATTCCGGCTGCGATCAGCGTCAGTACAAGTGCGCCTGCAATTGCGGCCAGTCTTTTTTCCCTCATGTAACCCCCTGTAAACCGGATGATATAGTGTCTCTCTGAAAAGCTGCCTTGCAAATAATTATACCACAGCAACCCCGAAAAACACGCTGACACATAGTGGCATCCGGCGCCTGCTTTATTCCGCGGAAATCATTGCTGCGAACAATTATAAAAGATATCGCTTCGATTACGAGGCTATTATATGTATATGGCTGAATAAAGAGAAAATGATTACATGAAAAAAGCGGCGTGTCCGGCAAGCAAAAGGAACCGTCCCCGAGCTCAAATCCCTTTGAGGTTCTTCACATGCGATCAGAATGGCATAAAACAGCTGCAGCCACAAAGTTTGCGTAATATCACAAACTCAGTCTCTGCCGTTCCTTAATCACTGAATACCTTCCTGGGAATAAAGATCCTGAAATTATCGATCATCTGCTGGTTCGGCTCGAACAGTATGACCGTATGCTTACCTTCTTTTCTAATGCTTATGAACCAGACATCGGCATCCTTTGAATTGGAAGAGTAATCAAGGATATTATTGCAGTTCTGGATGTCCCGGGTATAATGCTTTGACTTGACCCTGGCAACCAGTTCAAAATCCTTGCAGTTCCCGCTGAACATCCGTTTTCTTTTCCTTTGGTTGATGATTTTATCAATATCCAGGTCACCGTTGGTCACGGCATACTCATATTCAATATTCATCATGGTTATAAGATAATAGGCCAAATAAAACAGCCCCACAACCAGAAAAGCCGATAAATACGGCACATATACCAATGAAAGAAAACTCAGCCCCAGCGTCCCT
Organism: Clostridiaceae bacterium; assembly: GCA_012842645.1. Classification (GTDB taxonomy): domain Bacteria; phylum Bacillota; class Clostridia; order DSM-8532; family DSM-8532; genus DTU059. The sequence goes on from DUSJ01000336.1 coordinate 5,873, forward strand.
ATTATGATGAGGAAGACCAGCAGCAGGTTCAATATGTTTTTACGCCTTTTTACCAGTTTTTCTATAAATACATCCATTGAAAGTATATTCCCTCCTTGTCTTATGTAAATTCTATCACAACCGGTTCTTGCGTTACAACAGCAGCAGGCTTAAATTCAGGTCCTAAAACCCTTGTTCGCTTAAACAGCAAATTGGAACTATACCAATAGTGAGGGTGAGGAACCTTCCTGCCGCTTCCGTAAGAAGCAGGGCAGGCAGCAAACGGACTTTCGCTGAACGGACAGGCTGATCATGGCGACCCTCCAAA
>DUSJ01000029.1 GCA_012842645.1 Clostridiaceae bacterium
TACCAATGTTTAAAAATATAACTATAAGAAATCTGAAATTATATTTCAGGGATCGTTTGACGGTTTTTTACTCATTACTGGCAGTGCTTATTGTCATAGTGCTGTATGTACTGTTCCTGGCTGATTTTTTTTATAAATTACAGGAGGAAAGATAATGAGATTTAGGGTATGACCCCTGGAATACAAAAACTCCGGAAAAGATCCTCGGTCTTTTCCGGAGCTTTTAATTGTCCTTTTACTGATCTGCCTTGTTCTGCAGCTTATAGATGATCTTAAATCCCTGTTTTTCAATTGATGCTTCTATTTCGGAGGTATTCAGGGAATTGATTCCCACTACTATCGCGCTTTTGCCGTGAGATCCGCGATACACTGCCACATGGGTTATATTCGCTCCATAGTTTCCTATGATGCTGGTCAGGTTCGACATGATGCCGGGAGCGTCATCCACTTCGACGGTAAGCCTTGTGCCATATTCACGGAAACCCAGAAGTTCTATGAATGCGTCGAAGATGTTGCTCTCGGTAATTATACCGACAAGTTTTCCGTCATCGACCACGGGCAGGAAACTTACATTGTTGTCGCGCATTAGAAGAGCGGCTTCTTCAAGCAGCGCGTTTGATGATATGGTAACCAGGTTCTTTGACATGATCTGGCTGACTTTGGTTTTCGCAAGGATGTATGTGATTTCTCCCATGCTGAATGATGTAGCCTTTGAAGGTGAGAACTGGACGATATCCTCCTTCGAAACGACTCCGACCAGTTTGCCGTTTTTCACTACCGGCAGACGTCTTACATTGTGCTGAGTCATTATTTCATGTGCCTCCGGGATGGTCTGGTCAGGAGAGATGGTGAACGGGTTTGAAGTCATCTTGTTTCTGACAAACATAGTTCTAACCTCCTAAATATGCTTTCTTTATGTCTTCGCTCTGCATCAGTTCTTCACCGGTGCCGGAGAGAACGATGGAACCAGTTTCCATAACATATGCCCGGTCGGCAATCTGCAGCGCCATGCTGGCGTTTTGCTCCACGAGCAGGATTGTCGTACCAGCTTTATTTATCTCTTTTATTATATTAAAAATTTCCTGAACCAGCAATGGAGCAAGACCCATGGACGGTTCGTCGAGGAGGAGAAGCCTCGGGCGGCTCATCAGTGCCCTGCCGATGGCGAGCATCTGCTGCTCTCCGCCTGACAATGTGCCGGCAGCCTGCTTTTTGCGGTCTGCAAGTATTGGGAAATGATCATATACCATTTTCAGATCGTCGGCGATTCCCTTCTTATCCTTGCGCAGGAATGCGCCCAGTTCAAGGTTTTCAAGAACCGTCATGGAAGGGAAGACCCTGCGCCCCTCGGGTGCCTGGGAGATCCCCAGCCTTACCCTTTCCTGGGCCGTTGAGTGGGTAATATCTTTTCCTTCGAAAATTATGCTTCCCGAAGTGGGCTTTTTCAGGCCGGAAATAGTTCTCAGGGTGGTTGTCTTTCCCGCGCCGTTGGCGCCTATGAGCGTTACTATTTCCCCTTCGTTGACAGTAAACGATATACCCTTGAGGGCGTGGATAACGCCGAAATGTACGTTTATATCCTTAATCTCCAGCATTGCTCATATCCTCCCCAAGATAAGCTTCGATAACCCGTTTATTGTTCTTTATTTCCTCAGGGGTCCCTTCTGCGATCACCATCCCGTAATCCAGGACATATATTCGCTCGCAGATCTTCATAACCAGCGACATGTCATGTTCTATAAGAAGGATTGTCAGGTTGAACTCCTTCCTGATCCAGCTGATCAGCTCGGTAAGCTGTGCAGTCTCTGCCGGGTTCATACCTGCAGCAGGCTCGTCGAGCAGGAGAAGGACCGGGTTAGTGGCAAGGGCACGGGCTATCTCGAGATGCCGCTGTTCCCCGTAAGGAAGGTTCCTGGCCAGTTCGTCCTTCTTATGATCCAGTTTCAGTATTTCAAGAAGCTCCAGGCTCTTCCTGGTAAGCAAAGCCTCTTCCCTTGAATGGGAGGGGAGGTGAAAGAAGCTGGAGAACAAACCGTATTTGACGTTCTTATGCATGGCTATCCGGACATTGTCCAGGACAGTCAGATCCTTGAAAAGGCGGATATTCTGAAATGTCCTTGCCAGGCCGATATTGCATATGGTATAAGGCTTAAGTCCCTGTATCTCCTTTTTGATACCGTTGGAATCAAGGGTTATGGTACCGGACGTAGGCTCATACATCCCGGTGATCAGGTTGAATACCGTTGTTTTACCTGCTCCGTTGGGGCCTATCAGTCCTACCAGTTCTCCCTGGTTTATTTCCATGTTCACATTCAGGACCGCTGTCAATCCGCCGAAGGATTTGGTCAGCTTATTAACACTGAGCAATGCCATACTACGCCCTCCCTTTCTTTGGCTTAATAATGCTGCCAAGCTTGCTGAAGATCGAAAGGGATACTTCTTTTGAACCCATCAGGCCCTGGGGCCGGAAAATCATGATGATGATAAGCAGTACTGAGTAAAGTATCATCTGGATATTGGCGAAGGCCTGCAGGTATGTGGTTATGATGCCCAGCAGGACAGCGGCTATTATGGAGCCCGAAATGCTTCCGAGACCGCCCAGGACGACAACCACCAATACGTCTATGGATTTGGAGAATCCAAAGATCTTGGGGTCGATGAAATTGAATGTCGAAGCGTAAAGCGCTCCGGCGATTCCGGCAAAAAACGAACCTATAATAAATGCAATCACCTTGTACCTGGTCGAGTTGATACCCATCGCTTCAGCAGCTATCTCGTCTTCCCTTACAGAGATACATGCCCGTCCGTGAGATGATTTAATGAAGTTTGAAATAACCAGAACGGTGCCGGTGGTGAATATGAACAGCCATATCCAGTTGGTAAACTGGGGTATGTCCTGCAGCCCGGCAGCCCCGTTTGTAATACTGTCCAGGTTAAGGAACACAATACGGATTATTTCAGACATGCCAAGGGTGGCAATGGCAAGGTAATCACCCCTGAGTCTCAGGGTGGGAAGGCCAACGATACCTCCGATCAATGCTGCCATAACAGCTCCCGCGAAAACTCCGATGATGAACCCGGGAAGAGTTGGATTTCTCAGGGTAATCAAAGCGCATGTATATGCTCCTATCGACATGAAGCCGGCATGGCCAAGGGAAAACTGCCCGGTGAAACCTGTGATCAGGTTTAGGCTTACCGCAAGGATTATGTTGATGCAGATGGTTGCCATGGTGGCCTGCAGATAGTCGTTTATCACATCGAGGAATATAAGCAGCTGGATGATTACGAAGGTCGCTGCCAGTAAAATAATCTTTATTGCAAGGTTTGACTTAGCTTTATTGCCCATCTGCTACACCTTCTCTCTTGTGTTCTTGCCAAGCAAGCCGGTTGGCTTGATTATAAGGACAAGTATCAGGATGGCGAACACGACGCCGTCCCTGTACATGGAGTTCCCGTATCCTGATACCAGGACTTCCACGATGCCGATAAAATAACCGCCGATCATAGCGCCCGGTATTATCCCTATGCCGCCGAAAACAGCTGCTACAAAGGCCTTAAGTCCGGGAAGCATTCCCATCAGCGGGTTGATCGAATTATAATAGTTGCCGACCATTATACCTGCTGCGCCTGCCAGGGCTGAGCCCAGGGCAAAGGTAAAAGATATGGTGGTATTGACATTGATACCCATCAACTCCGCGGCGTCACTGTCAAGGGAGACAGCCCGCATTGCCTTTCCGATCCTTGTCTTCTTCACTATAAACTGAAGCAGGACCATCAGGACTATGGTAACGCTGACGATTATTATCTGCATCATGGTAATACTGACGCTTCCTATTTCGAAGGACATGTTCATGAAGCCGGTCAGAGGGGGATAAGTCCTTACATTAGCTCCCGCAATGGCCATCGTGGTATACTCGAGGAAGAGTGAAACACCGATTGCTGTAATGAGTACGGCAATCCTGGTGGCGTTTCGCAAAGGCTTATATGCTATTTTCTCTATAAGAACACCAATCAGGGTGCACAATGCCATAGAGATCAGCAATGAAGGCAAAAAGCCCAGTTTCAGCTTTGTCATGCAGACATAGCCGATATACGCACCCAGCATATAAACATCGCTGTGGGCAAAATTAATAAGCTTGATGATACCATATACCATGGTATAGCCGAGGGCGATCAGTGCGTATATGCTTCCAAGGGAGATGCCGTTAATGGCTTGCTGAAATAATTGTTCCAAATCCGTCCACTTCCTTTATAATCCTGATCGCAGGATTAAATAAATAACATGGTATATAACACGTATAAGTGGGGGCAGTAAGATGTCCCCACTTATACCGACAAGTATTCTTTACTTATTTTACTATAATATATTATTATTGTTCAACTCTCTGGCTCGATACAGCCTGGCCATTCTGCATCTCGACAATAACGACCGCTTTGACCGGGTTATGGTTCTCATCGATACTGAAGGAACCGGTGACTCCGTTGTAGTTAGTAGTTGCCTCGAGAGCTTCCTTTATTTTAACGGTGTCCGTGGTTCCGGCGCGCTTAATGCCATCGGCCACGAACATCATAAGGTCATAACCGAGCGCTGCGAACTGGTTGGGAACTTCGCCATACTTTGCCTTGTATTTCTCTACGAATGCTGCAACTGAAGGATCCTGGTCCAGTTCAGAGAAGTGGCTGGTGTAATAAACATCGTTAACAGCATCCGCGCCTGCCAGCTCAACAAGCTCCGGAGCGCCAAATCCGTCAGGCCCGAGAATAGGAGTGTTGATACCCTGGCTGCGTGCCTGCTTGATGATCAGACCGGCTTCTGCGTAGTAACCTGCAAGGAAGATAACATCAAATTCCTGGTTCTTGATCTTTGTCAGAATAGCGTTGAAGTCGGTGTCGCCGGCGACAAATGCCTCAGTAGCAGCGACCTGGCCTCCGTTGGCTTCAAACTTTTTAGTGAAGTTTGCTGCAAGACCCTTTGCATAATCGCTTCCGTTATCAAGGAGTACAACAGCCTTGGTGGCCTTCATGTTGTTGGAAGCAAAGTCAGCCATGGCAGTTCCCTGGTAACTGTCAGTGAAGCAAATACGGAAAGCGTATTCCTTTACGCCGTTCTCATCTACTGTTACTGCATCGTCGGTTGCCGAACCGGAAACTACAACTACTTTATTTTTTATAGCTTCAGGTATGGTAGCCTTGAAAGCGCCTGATGTTGCGGGACCAAGGACTGCGACAACCTTATGCTGTGTCATGAGCTTCTTGGCCAATGTGGTGGCCTGGGACTTATCGGACTTGTTGTCGTACTTGAAAGGCTTTATCAGTTTGCCATTTATTCCCCCGGCTGCGTTGATTTCCTCGATCGCAAGCTCAATTCCGTACACAGAAACCTGACCGTAAGAAGCGACTTCGCCGGACAACTCATAGTTGATTCCGATACCTATCTCGTTTGCTCCTGCAGTTTCTGCTCCGCAGCCCACAAAGAGGGTTGCTGCAATTGTTAACACCAGAATAATGCTCAATGCTTTCTTCATGTTCCTCTCTCCTCACATAATTTTTTTCTCTGTCCTTTTTTATTAAAAAAAGTTTTATCTCCGGAAAGAGACAAAACTTTTTAGTCCTGCGGTACCACTCTTATTGTTGCAAGTTATGCAGCCACTCAGTGCCGAAACGGGAATACCGGTTCAGCAGACATTGTAACGGTTGTCCTCCGGCAGAAACTACTCAACAAACATATTGCTGCTTTTCGCACCTGCAGCTCCCGGGTGATCATTCACACAGACTGTAACCTTACCTCTCACCAACCGATAAGTTCTCTGTAGTTCCGTTCCTGTGCTGTTGTCCCGATCATCGCTTTTCAAGTTATGTTTTTAGATAGTTTATACTCTCACCCTGTTTTTGTCAATAGTCATTTTTCACATTTTTGCAGGCTGGCGAAGGCAAACTTGCATCATTATGCCAATATATGGTTATCAGTAATGCTAAAAATCAAGGCAATAAGATTGAAAAGTAAAAACGTTTGTGATAGGTTTTAAATTGAACGGCAAGTTGGGCCGAACCTTTAGGGGGCCTTGCAATTGGTTTTCTCAAGTTTGCTTTTTTTATGCGTTTTTCTTCCTGTTTGTCTTGGGTTGTACTATATCGTCAATGACAGGACATACAGGAACGGGATCCTTATTATGGCGTCACTGGCGTTCTACGCCTGGGGAGAGCCTTCAGGTATTCTGATCCTCCTGATATCGACCTTTGTAAGTTTTACAGGAGCGATCCTTGCAGGAAAGCACAGGGAAAATATCAAAGGCAAGCTTGCAATGATCGTATCGGTAGAGATAAACCTGTTGATACTGATATTCCTGAAATACTCGGATTTCCTGGCGGAGACCGTCAACAGCCTGCTTGGGACAAGCCTTGAGGTTTACGAAAGAAGCCTGCCTTTAGGCATTTCATTTTATACATTCAAAACCATATCATATATAGTTGATGTATACAGGGGGGAGACGGAACCCCGGAAGTCACCTTTCAAGCTGCTTCTCTACGTATCCCTGTTCCACCAGGTAACTGCAGGACCCATAACCCGCTACAATGATATTGCCGAGGCCATCGACAACAGGGTGGAGACAGCGGAGGATTTCAACACCGGGGTGAGCCGGTTCATTATAGGACTTGGCAAAAAGGCCATATTGGCCGGCATTGCTGAGAAATCGGCCGAAATCTTTTTATACGGCGATTACTCAAGACTTCCGCTGTTAGGGGCCTGGTTCGGTATCCTGATGTTTGCTCTGCAGCTTTATTTTGATTTTTCAGGATACTCGGACATGGCTATCGGTCTCGGATATATGTTTGGCTTCAGGTATAAGGAGAATTTCAACTATCCTTACATATCTAAGTCCGCAACCGAGTTCTGGCGCAGGTGGCATATTTCCCTGGGCTCATTCTTCAGGGATTATGTATATATTCCGCTTGGCGGGAACAGGAGACACCAGGTCAGGAACCTGCTCGTGGTCTGGTTCCTGACGGGCTTATGGCACGGAGCGGGCTGGAATTACATAGCCTGGGGACTTTATTACTTCGTGCTCATTGTGCTGGAAAAGGCATTTCTGCTTAAACTTTTTGAAAGGATCCCCGGGATATTTTCAAGGATCTACCTCTGGATCGCAACCCTGGTAGGATGGGTGTTTTTCAGCCAAAACGATATCGGGCAGGCGTTCCGGTACCTCGGGATTATGTTCGGACCGGAGGCGAAAGCCATATCAAGCCCCGAACTGAGCATATATTTCCGGAACAATATCGTATTCCTTATAATCGCCCTTATCGGCTGCACACCTGTGGCGGCAGGAATATATAAGAGGCTGAAGAAGAAAGGGGAGACCGGAAAGGCGATGCGCTTTATCGATAAGTTTGCAAAGCCGGCTTTCAATATCGCCGTGCTTGTCCTGTCGGTAATTTTCCTTGCAGGCCAGTCCTACAGCCCCTTTATGTATTTTAAATTTTAAAGGAAGAAGGTAACGGAAGGATACCTTGAAAAAGCTAAAACTTGACGCCATATTCTTTATACTGTTCTTGTCAGTTTTAGGACTTGCCAACGTTTTGAACACGAACAAGCCAACTGTGTCAACCCTTGAAAACAGGGTTCTGAAGGCAAAGCCCCAATTTTCCCTGCCAGGCTTCCTTGCAGGACAATACCAGGAAGACTACGAGGAATACTACAGCGATACATTTGTTTTAAGGGACAATCTGGTCAAAATAAGCAGGGATGTAAAAAAGGCGATGGAGTTCTTAGGTCCCGGCATTACCATTGTCAGGTCTGTTGAGGACGTACAGCTTCCTGATCAGGATATTGCCATTAAAAGCAATGCCCCGTCACCGTCACCTTCCGTTACGGCTTTGGCGCCGGGGACCGAAACTCCGGGCAACGCTAAGACTAACAAGGATACCGGGATTCCTGAAACGCCTGCTCCGACACCCACGCCTGAGCCGAAAGATTTTGGCGATGATCCCAATGTAGGCTACTGGCTGGTGGTGGACGGCAAAGCGGTTCAGTTGTTCAAGTTCAATAAGGAGAGCTTCGACTATTATGCCGAGGTTTTGAACAAGTACAGGCAAGCGCTGGGAGCCAATGTGAAAATATACTCCATGATCCCGCCTACCAACGGCGAATTTTTGCAGCTGAAGAAATATAAAGGAATCACTGATTCCCAGAACGATGCCCTTGATTATCTCAGAAGCAGGCTTGATGACAGTATCATGACCGTCGATGTTTTTGACGCGCTGAACAGGCACAAGGACGAATATATATATTTCAGGACAGACCATCACTGGACGGCTCTCGGGGCCTATTACGGCTATAGCGCATTCATGGAGACCACAGGTGAAAGGCCGCTTTCCCTTGACCGGTTTGAGAAGATCGATCTTGGGGATTTCCTTGGCAGTTCTTACACAAAGACCCTGGACAAGAGCCTTGAGAAAAATCCTGACAATATAGTGGCCTACAAGCCCCTGAACAGCCATGAGTTCATCACTTATTCGGGTAATGAGGGAACACCTGCCGATATTATCGACCTAAAATATACTGAGGACATAACCAGGAAATACCTGGTATTCATAAGCTCGGGCGGGGCGACCTGGAGCAAGGTCACGACGGATGTTAAAAACGGAAGAAAAATACTGGTAATAAAAGATTCATTCGGCAACATGCTTGTGCCGTTCCTGGTGCCCCATTACGAGGAGATCTACGTGGTGGATTCCAGGTTCTACAGCAAGTATTCAACCGGAAAGAACATAGTCGAATTTATTGAGGATAACGGCATAAATGAAGTGCTTTTCTGCATCTACATGGAAGACGTCAACTGGCAGAAGTTCATGAACGGGGTGGAAAACCTGCTGGAGTGAAGCAAGGGGACGTTACCCTTGCTTCATTTATGATATTCCTGCAGGGATTTTACCGTGTTGTGGTCCGGGGACTCGGTCAGGCACGCTTTTATGCCGAGAGCGCTGGCATGGGCCGCAGGGACGGTGGTGATATAGGGGATCTTGTATTTTATCGCGGCTTTTCGGATGTAGGAATCGTCTGACTGCCCCCGTTTCCCCAGGGGAGTGTTGATGATAAGCTGTATTTCATTGTTGAGAATCCCGTCGATGATATTGGGCCTTCCTTCATGGAGTTTTTTGATTACTTCGGCCTCGATCCCGTTCCCGGCCAGGAACTTATGGGTCCCGGCTGTGGCCTTTATCCTGAACCCAAGGTCCCTGAATTCCCTTGCCACTGACAATATACCGGGGCGGTCCCTCCTGGCTACGCTTATGAGAACAGTTCCCGAGGTAGGCAGCTCGACCTGTGCTGCTTCCTGGGACTTGTAAAAAGCGATACCGAATGAATCGGACAAACCAAGGACTTCGCCCGTGGATTTCATTTCAGGTCCCAGTACAGGGTCGACCTCAGGAAACATGTAGAAGGGGAATACAGCCTCCTTGACACCGTAATGACTTATCACGCCCGGCTGTATTGAAGGAAGCCCTGCCTTTATGCCTGTCTCTTTTGCCATGATCATTTCGGTCGCCAGTCTTGCCATTGATATATTGCATACCTTTGATACCAGCGGTACGGTTCGTGATGCCCTGGGATTGGCTTCCAGGACATAGACCGTGTCATTGAAAATGGCGTACTGTATGTTCATCAGGCCTATTGCTCCAAGCTCGCGGGCGATTTTCTCAGTATATGCAATAATGGTTCGGATATGCTTATCCGGTATGCTGACGGGGGGAATCACGCAGGCCGAATCTCCTGAATGGATGCCTGCATACTCTATATGTTCCATGACCGCCGGAACGAGACATGAATGGCCGTCAGTCACCGCATCGGCTTCGCATTCAATGGCGTTTTCAAGGAACTTGTCGATAAGGACATGCCTGTCAGGAGACACATCGGATGCCGCGTTCATATAGTTCCTTAACGACTCTTCGTCATAACATACTTCCATGCCTCTTCCGCCAAGGACATAGGAAGGGCGTGCCATAAGAGGGTATCCTATCTCTCTTGCCGCGTCGAGGGCTTCATCAAGGTTGCAGGCCATAGCGGATCTGGGAATGGGTATGCCGAGCTTGTCCATGATATCACGGAACCTGTCCCTGTCCTCGGCAACATCTATGGTGTCGGGGGAAGTACCCAGGATTTTGACACCAGCAGCTTCCAGTTCCCTGGCTATGTTGAGGGGAGTCTGGCCACCGAACTGCGCGATAACGCCCATCGGTTTCTCTTTGTTGTATATGCTCAGCACTTCTTCCACCGTAAGGGGCTCGAAATAAAGCTTGTCCGACGTGTCATAATCGGTGGAAACAGTTTCGGGATTGCAGTTCACGATTATTGTCTCATATCCGAGATCCCTCAATGCGAAGGCTGCATGGACACAGCAGTAGTCAAATTCGATACCCTGGCCGATACGGTTCGGACCGCCCCCAAGAATCATTACTTTCTTTCTGTTGCTTGTAGGAATCTTATCCCCGATACTGTAGGAGGAATAGTAATATGCCGCGTTTTCAACGCCGCTGACGGGAACGGCGTCCCAGCCTTCCGTGACGCCAATGGCAGTCCGCCATTGGCGGATGTCGGATTCTTTGCATTCAAGAAGCATTGCCAGGTAACGATCTGAAAAACCGTCTTTTTTGGCCTTTATGAGCAGTTCGTCGGGAAGCTTACCGCCTTTATGTCTCAGGATCTCCTCCTCAAGATCCACCAGCTCTTTAATCTGTTCCAGGAACCACTCCTTGATGTGGGTGATCCGGTTTATTTCCTTTACTGAGACGCCCTTGCGAAGAGCTTCATAAATGATGAAGTAACGCTGGCTTGAAGGCTCGATGAGCAGTTCCAGCAGCTTTTCAGATGTCATGCTGTTGTACATCCCGGCAAATCCCAGGCCATACCGTCCCGTTTCGAGGGAACGAATCGCTTTCTGAAAAGCTTCCTTGAAGTTTTTGCCTATGCTCATTACTTCGCCGACGGCGCGCATCTGGGTTCCCAGCTTGTCCCGGGCATCCTTGAACTTCTCGAAAGCCCAGCGGGCGAACTTAACAACGACATAATCTCCCGACGGTGTATATTTGTCCAGCGTGCCTTCCTTCCAGTACGGAATCTCATCCAGCGTCATTCCTACAGCCAGCATTGCCGAAATCCGGGCTATGGGGAAGCCGGTGGCTTTTGAGGCCAGGGCGGAAGAACGGCTGGTCCTCGGATTTATCTCGATTATCACCAGTCTGTCGGTGACCGGGTCATGGGCGAACTGGACATTGGTACCGCCGATGACGCCGATTGCCTCGACTATTTTGAAGGCACATTCCCGGATACGTTGCTGTAGCTCACTGCTTATGGTCAGCATGGGCGCCGTGCAGAAGGAATCGCCGGTATGTACTCCCATTGGATCTACATTTTCAATGAAACATACTGTTATCATCTGGTTTTTTGAATCCCGAACCACTTCAACCTCAAGTTCTTCCCAGCCGAGTACCGATTCCTCGATAAGGACCTGTCCAACAAGGCTGGCCGCTATACCGCGGTTTACGACAGCCTGCAGTTCCTCAACGTTATATACCAGGCCGCCGCCTGTGCCTCCCAGCGTATAGGCTGGACGGACCACAACAGGGAATCCCAGCTCCTGGGCAATCTGCTGGGCCTCTTCCACGCTGTAGGCAGGCCTGCTTCCTGGCATTTCAATGCCAAGGCGTTTCATGGTCTCCTTAAAGGCGATTCGGTCTTCTCCTCTTTCAATGGCGTCAACCTTTATGCCGATGACTTCTACGCCGTATTTCCTGAGAATCCCGGCCTTGTGCAGTTCAAGGCACAGATTCAGTCCTGTCTGGCCGCCAAGATTGGGGAGAAGAGCATCAGGTCTTTCTTTTTCAATTATCTGGGTAAGCCTTTTTAGGTTCAGCGGCTCAATGTATGTAGAATCGGCCATTGCCGGATCGGTCATGATGGTGGCCGGATTGGAATTGACCAGGACTATCTGGTATCCAAGATTTTTGAGGGCTTTGCAGGCCTGTGTCCCTGAGTAGTCGAACTCGCATCCCTGTCCTATGACAATGGGTCCTGAACCAATTATCATGATTTTTCTGATGTCTGTTCGCTTAGGCATAAATATGCTCCTTGTCATTTGGATTTTCAAAGTTTGCATGCAATTTTGTGTATTATTATACAACATATTCATGGATAAGAGTATACCTAAGTTTGTTCCATCCACGGACGGTATTTTGTCAGAATGCGACAAAAAGCAGCCTTCCCATCGTGCCGGGTGAATAGGCGCGCTATAGGGTTTGGCTGCATATATGCATTATGAAAAAGTATAATGGAAAAATAAAATATGAAGCAGGGGAACCGTCCCCTTGCTTCACTTGGGGAACCGTCCCCTTGCTTCACTCAACCTTCGAACAGACATAAGAACAGCTTTGCTGTTATTTAATGCAAAAGTAAATAAAATTATCATCAGGGCTGCTTATTACAAAATACATTGATTCGCCCGGTATGACAGAAATTATGACTTTCCCTTCTGCTGTGTAAGAACCGGATTCTCCGCTTTTCAGGGTTTTAAAGCCAGTAACATCATGCAGATTATCGTCCAGACATCCGTCGAATCCCCAGTATTTTACTGCAAATATTCCACCTGCATGGGGTGTGTCGGACCCCCATAACCGTGGCATGAAATCATACAAATAGGAAGACTTGTTTTTATCGTCAATTACCGTTATATTGGCGGAGATTCTGACATCGAGGATCCTGAGCTCAGCTCCGTTATAGGTTGGAAAACCGTAATCTTCCGGGGCAGATGCTTCCATGGGATTAGAGTCAAGGACAGTAAACTCGTATTCATAATTGTATGCCGAAAGTTCATCTTCATAAGTACCTGAAGACTTAAAGGCTTCGCCAAGGGGAACTTCAGTTCTTGCATTGGAAACTGTTTCTGTATTGCCAGTATCTGCGCTTTTATCTTCATTGTTTTCCGATCCATGGGAATATTTTTTTTCATTGTCTGTATTTTGCTTTTCTGAAGAACTGCTTTTATTTTCAGGATCCGCCGGCAAATCGGAATTGCTTGGGTTGCCGCAGCTTACAAGACATAAACATAGTAATACACACAGAAGGATAGATATTGTTTTGCTTTTCATACTGTCCACCTTGTTGTGATTTATATATGATCTTTATTATAAAAGCCTGCAATTATATTTTCAATCTTGAGCTTTCCTGGTGAGTGATTCTGGATCGTATAAATCGTATAATAAGAGAAATGAAATTTTTAAAATAAAAAGTTGCAAAATGTCCGTGCCTTAGTTGAAATGTGTCATATCGCAATATATAATATAAGAAAATTGGCGTATAGTCGGCTGTTGAGGCCTTAATCCTAAAAAAGAGGAGAATAGTATATGAAGAGAAGAGTATTATCAATCGTTATCGCAGTCATGTTATGCTTGACCCTGGTCGCCGGATGCGGCGCCAAAAAAGACGACAAGATTCTGAGAGTCGGAATGGA
>DUSJ01000337.1 GCA_012842645.1 Clostridiaceae bacterium
AACCCGCCATAGCGGCAGCGAAAGCGGCAGACCGGTGGCCTTCAGACTGCTTGATGATATTGTCGGCAGAATCCCTGTTCCCACCGAGGAAAGACTGTACAAGGCAGGAGGCAATTGAGCTTATGTGGGTGTTCAGGCTGATCATAGCCGCACTGTTCGTTGCGATGGTCGAAGCATACCTGACAGCAAGGTACAGCCTGAGCAGGGTCAGCCTGGAGCGCAGCTTTGATACGAGACATGCTGCCTGCGGGCAGGAGATCCATATGATCGAAAGGATCAGCAACAATAAAATTTTGCCTGTCCCATGCCTCAAGGTGGAGTCCAGGATTGACCGCAGCCTGCAGTTCGGCAGGATGCAGGATCTTAATGTCCTTGATAACATGTTCCATGTAAGCGTATTCTGCCTGATGCCGTTTACCAGGATAATCCGCACTCACACCGTAAAATGCGTAAAAAGAGGCAATTACCGCCTGACGGGAGCCTTTCTTACCGCGCGGTCCATAACGGGGAGCGTTTCCCTGACCGGTGACATAAAAACCGACGCGGAAGTATATGTTTTTCCCCAGCTTCTTCAATTCCATGAACTGAATTTTCCGTCCCACAGCTGGCAGGGCGATATGATCGTCCGCAGATGGATCCTCGAGGACCCGTTTGTCAGGGCCGGCGTGCGCGAATACACATCTTCTGATCCCATGAAGAATATAAACTGGAAGGCTTCCGCGCGCTCGGGAATCCTCCAGGTAAACCGATATGAGCCTACTGCCCGCCACAATCTCATGATTGTGCTGAACGTGGAAACCAGCCTGGACCAGTGGTCGGTGACCAAGGAACCCGAAAGGGTCGAATATGGGATAAGCGTTGCGGCCACTGTTTTTGACTATGCATTCAAAAATTCGCTCGAAGCCGGTTTTGCATGTAACGGGTACCTTAAGGAGAAGGATAAAGAATATGTCCATGTAAGCCCGGCAGCGGGGAAGAATCATGAGACCGGTATCATGGAATGCCTTGCGCGGCTGGTGGCGGACAGGAGCGTCACATTCCACACCCTGCTTGACAGGGAACTGGAAAGGCATCCATGCAATACCGATTACCTGCTTATCACCGCTGTGGTAAGCGAGGAGATGGAGAATAAAATCAGGCGACTGAGAAACATGGGCAATGCCGTGGAGATTCTGAGGATATGAAAAACCAGGTTTTGATGCGTTGGTTCTGGACAATAACTGAATACCTGATGATGTTCCCGCTCATCCTGATAATTACCGTGCTGCTTCTTCCGGATCAGGTCTCGCTGGCGTTTGCGTTTACTTTGCCTGTCAATGCCTTGTTCGCGATCATCATCGCAAGGATCAAGGGAAGGTTCAGAAAAATAGTTTTGCTGATAACAGGAGTTGCTTACACCCTGTTGGTGTCCGGGCTATGGTTCCTCGCCTTACCCGGGGACATCGGGTACATGTTCGTGTATCTTGCCTGGACTGCCGTTTTCTTCTGCAGGGGGATAAGGAGAGCGACAGGGAGCGAGCCCGTATTGTTCTTCTATTCGGGCGGGCTGCTTATCCATGTGATATGCCTTTTCCTTGTCAGCCGCGTGGAAGTCCTGGTTCCTTACCTTAATATAGTGGCCGCAGGCGCTGCTATTTATGTAATTGCCGTGCTTCCCATAGCCAACAATTACTTTCTTATCGCCGAATCGCGGCAGAGGAACAGCCTGAGTGTGATGCCGAACACGGTAGTCAGGGGGAACAGGATCATCGTGATTACCCTGCTGGTGATCATAGGGATCCTGTCAGCGGGAAAATACCTGGTGGAAGGGATCAACTGGATAATAGGGACTGTTATGATGCTTATAAATTGGCTGAGAAGGATCTTGGAATCCCTGGCGGAAAACGGTCCCCTGCGTCCTGAAGTTTATGAAGACTTTACCTTTGAAATAATGGAACCGGCACAGGAAAACCCTGTCGTTCAGCTCATACTTGAGATAATATCCGCCCTGATGGTCCTGGCCATCCTGTTTTTAATCATACGGCACATCGTGATAAATCACAGGAAGATTTTAAAAAGCATCATGGAGTTTTTCTCGCGCCTGTCAGGCCGCTTCCGGAAGTGGAGCGCCACCGAGCAGAGCTATTCCGACAGGTACGAGTTCCTCCTGAAAACTGCCGGTCCCAGGCGCCCGCCTTTGCTTAAAAGGATTTTCATGAGGGAGAAGAGATGGAATGACATGAAAGACAATGTCAGCCGGACGCGCTTTATCTATACGAAGTTCGTGCTGGACAGCATCCGGAAGGGCTTCCATTTCAGGGTATCCGATACGCCCTCCGAAACCGCTGAAAGGATAAGCAGGGAAATAAAGAGCGATGACAATGACCACAGCCTTTTAAGCGAGACATATAACCAGGCCCGCTATGGGAACGGGCAGATCAGCGACGAGACGGTAAAGATACTGAAGGACAGGTATCTGTAAAATACAGTGGATTCATATCAACCATTATTTCGCGGTATTTTAATAATACGTATTTATACTTTTAAGGCGAAATTGCTCCTTCTCATATCGTCTTAGCTTTAGAATTCTATTTCAACTATTGCCAGAAAGCATGTGTTTCTGTCAATAATTATACCAAGGTGTAAAAACTCCTCAGATTCATCTTTTATATTTTGTCTCCATAAAACTGACATAGGGAAAACCCCGGACATAATCTTTCCATTCTTTCCTGGTGATCCATCGGAGACCAGAAATTCTGATAACTTGATTTTGAGTCAAATGAATCTAAGAAAAAACGTCTCAAACCGAATCACTTCACAAATTTACCTGCTATGTTTGGATTTACGTGGTACAATAATTTAGTAAGACAAAACAACAAGGCAGGTGTTAGAATGAACGAATGCAGCGAGCTTTTGAAAAAGCTCTGCAATCTGAGGGCAGTCACCGGGCGGGAAAACATGGCTGCCGAAAAGATTGCCGAGGTACTGCGCAATTATTGCGATGAAGTCACGATAGATCCTTTCTTCAATGTCATCGGCCTGAAGAAGGGTCAGTCGGAACCCCCTGGCAACGTGCTGGTCACGGCCCATTACGACGAGATCGGGCTTATAGTCACAGGCATTGAAGACAGCGGTTTCCTGCGGTTTGCGGCAGCCGGGGGTGTTGATCCCAAGGCCATCGGAGCCATGGAAGTGATAGTTCACGGGAAAAAAGACCTGTTCGGCGTGATCGGAGCCAAGCCGCCCCATCTGATATCACCCGAGGACAAGGACAAAGGGATCAAGATGGAAGAAATGAGGATAGATATCGGCTATGACGGTGAAAAAGCGAAGGAGCTTGTCTCGGTGGGGGACATGGTTTCATTTGTCAACCCTGCCAGGGAGCTTATGAACAACAGGCTGGCCGGGAAAAGCATGGACAACCGCAGCGGCGTGGCCGCGCTGGTGGAGCTCCTGAAGGAGCTTAAGAAACTGCACCATGATGACAATGTGTATGTTGTTGCCACCGTCCAGGAAGAGCTGGGCTTAATTGGCGCCATCTGCGCGTCATATAACATTAAGGCCGACCTGGGAATAGTATTCGATGTATGTCACGGCGATATGCCCGACGCTCCAGGCGACGAAACCTTCCCATTGGGAAAGGGCGTAGCTGTCGCGGTGGGGCCTGTGCTGAGCAAGAAGCATACCAGGGGAATCATTAAGATGGCAAAGGATGAAAACATACCGTACCAGGTCGATCCCGAACCCGGAGACACCGGAACCGAAGCCGCGGCCCATGCCATCGCAAGGGAAGGGATACCGACGATACTGCTTTCCATCCCTGCCAAGTACATGCATACGACTGTGGAAATGGTTTCGACAGACGATGTGACAGCCGCGGGAAGGCTTGCGGCACGTTATATAGCGGGGAGGGACAAGGCATGAAGGAACAACTCGAAATACTTAAAAAACTGACCTCTCTTGACGGCGTGTCGGGAGACGAAGGAGCCGTCCGGGACTATATAATATCCCTTGTCAGGGATCATGTGGACGATTACTACGTTGACAACATGGGAAACCTCATAACCTACAAGAAAGGCAGCGGGAGCGGCCTGAAGGTAATGCTGGACGCCCATATGGACGAAGTAGGTCTTATGGTTACCAAAATAAACTCTGACGGTTTGCTGAAGTTCCAGACCATCGGAGGTATTGAATCGAGGGTATTGGTTGGCAAGCGCGTCAGGGTAGGAGAAAAGGGAGTTCCCGGCGTGATTGGGTTCAAACCCATCCACCTGCAGAGCAAAAATGAAAGGTCCGGCGCTGTCGACAAGAAAAACCTCACCATTGACATAGGAGCGAAGGATAAGGAGCAGGCCGAGGGCATGGTGGAAATAGGGGATAGGGTCGCTTTTGAATACGATCCCGTCGAGTTCGGAGACAACAAGCTCATGGCCAAGGCGCTGGATGACAGGGTCGGTTGCGCCGTTCTTATCGAGCTTCTTAAGCATGATTATGAGTGTGATATTTACGGGTGTTTCACGGTCCAGGAAGAAGTGGGCCTTAAAGGAGCCAAGACCGCTGCGTTCCAGGTTAACCCCGATATAGCCATCGTGCTCGAGGGAACGACCTGCTATGACGTGCCCGATACCAAGGAGCACAGCATGAGTACCATATGCGGGAAAGGTCCGGCCCTTACTATCATGGACAGGTCGGTAATAACCGACAGGGAGCTTGTAACCCACATTGTAAAGGTCGCCGAAAAAAACGGCATACCATACCAATTTAAAAAGACCATATCGGGCGGTACCAACGCGGGCAGGATACAGGTCAGCGGCACTGGCGTGAAGGTAGCCGTGATTGCCGTGCCGTGCAGGTATATCCATACTCCCGTATCGGTAATGGACATATCTGATTTCGAGAATATGCTGAAGCTTGCGAAAAAGGTACTGGAGAGCCTTCCGGTATCCATGACCCTTTATCGCGAACAGGGAGGTATTGAAAATGTTTGATATCATTAAGAAGCTTGCGCAAACCTTCGGTCCCTCAGGAAATGAGAAGAAAGTGGCCGAGGTAATAACCGGACTAATAAAGGACAAGGTCGATGACGTGAAGACTGATGCGCTGGGCAACCTTATCTGCGTGAAGAAAGGCGCCGGCAAAAAGATAATGCTGGCCGCCCACATGGACGAGATTGGCCTGATTGTTTCACATATCGATGAAAAAGGATTCCTGAGGTTCAGCAATGTTGGCGGCGTTCATCCTTGGGGAATCGTAGGCAAGAGGGTCGTTTTTGAAAACGGAACTACCGGAATTGTCTGGTATGAAGAAGATAAGGATGACATTAAAAATCTGAAGTTTGACAAGATGTATATCGATATCATGGCAAAATCGGCCCAGGAAGCTGAAAAGGTGGTCAAAGTCGGAGATATGGCGGTATTTGCAGGAGACACGATCCTGCAAAACGGCAGGGTTATTTCAAAGGCTTTGGACGACAGGATCGGGTGCGCTGTCCTGGTACAGATGGCTTTGAATGCCCCTGAAACGGATAATGAGATATACTATGTGTTTACGACCCAGGAAGAGGTAGGCCTGAGAGGAGCCAGAACAGCTGCATACGGAATCGTACCTGACATGGCCCTTGCTGTCGATGTTTGCATGACAGGAGACATTCCAAACTGCAAACCTATGGCCGTTCGCATGGGAGACGGGCCTACTGTCAAGATAAAGGACGGCAGCGTAATTTCCCATCCGCATGTAAAGGACAGGCTTATGGATGCGGCAGAAAAGAATGGTATTCCTTATCAGTTAGAAGTAATGCAGCACGGCGGCACAGATGCGGGCAGCATTCATGTCACTGCCGGCGGAATACCTTCCGGAGGGGTCTCGATACCATCCAGGTATGTGCATAATGTAGCGGAAGCCGTTGATATGAACGATGTGGAAAATGCTGTAAAACTGCTGGAAGCCTTTGTTAAGTAAAAATTTGCCGAACAGGATGCCTGTTCATCATCGCTGGAATATGCTCCTTTAATAAAATGTCGAATCAGGTCAAATACTATATGAATGAAAGGAGGACCGACATTCATGAGTATTTTTGACAACATGATGATGAACAACAGGAATCCTAAGCAGGCAGGACATAAAAAAAGCGCGAAAAAGTCGTCGATATATAACAGGGACGCGGAGGACAATACGTTTAACGAAGAATTCTCCGACGATTTGATGAGCGATGTGTCCAGGTACGGAATACAATCTTATTCAAAAGCCGGGGTGACTTTTGAGAAACTTTCCGAGACCCATGGCAAAATCAGTTATTCCGGGCTGCTGGCAAAAAGCGGCGCGCAGGAAATATGCGGGGTATATGGCTATGGCAGCAACCAGAACTGGGAAAACGTAACCACCCTTCAATTCAAAAAGGAAGGGGATGGAGTTTTCCAGGCCATCGTACCTCTTGAATCAGGCAAGAACATAAATATTGCTTTCAAGGATCCTGCGGAGAACTGGGACAACAACTCAGGCATGAACTACACCTTCGTCAACTAAGGTTGTCACGGGGACGGTTCTGTTGGCAACAAGTTGTCACGGGGGACGGTCCTTATAATAATACCAGCAGCGGGACCATACATCTCCGGTATCAAGCGGTGTACATTGGTTGTCCGTTGGTACAATGAATTAGTCTTGACATAGCCCACTCGGTGTGCTGCGGGAAAATCGCGGTACCTGGAGTGGGCTTTGCGGTATGTGGAGAGAGTTTTCACACAGTTTACCGGCCAATCTGCATGCTTATAGCCGGCTGCCGTTGTTGACCCAATCCCTCGCTTCTTCCACGCACTCGTCGGAGGCGATGGGAATATTGCCCTCGGTAACCGTATCGCTGACGTCCGTGATTGCGTTGGTTGCATAAGCCTTGATTTTATTAAGTTCCAAACCGTCGGATTTTACTTTCCGCTTGTCAGGACCTTTCATTCTTGTTTCCTCCCTTGCCGGCGAAGATGATCAATACTATTTTTTGATTATAAAAATGATTTATTCCTGGCCGCCTGCATTGCGGTCCTTCGTTTTGCTCATGAAGAAAACCTCCGTTCCAATTCACCTTTTTGCCGGCAAGACCATAATAAGGGATACCTAAGATTAAATATAATGCCGGGTGGTATAGTATAATAGATATGTTTGAACATTAAGCCGAAAGGAAACGATGCCATGGATAAGATAAAAGTCTGGTTTGCTTCATCTGAAGTCGCGCCGTTTGTGAAGACGGGCGGCCTTGCCGATGTGGCCGGATCACTTCCAAAGGCCCTTAAAAGGCTTGGCGTGGATATAAGGGTGGTATTGCCCAAGTACAGCCAGATAGATCCGGAGTTCGTATCCAAAATGGAGTTCGCAGGCAGCTGCCAGGTGAGCTTATCATGGAGAAATCAATACTGTGGGGTTTATAAATACGACTATGAAGGAATCACCTACTATTTCATAGACAACGAATACTACTTTTTCAGGGAGTGGCTGTACGGCCAGTATGATGACGGGGAGCGGTTCAGCTTCTTCTGCAAGGCCATCCTGGAAGTCCTGCCCATGATAGGCTTCAAACCCGATATAATCCATCTCAATGATTGGCAGACCGGAATGGTCAGCGTGCTGCTCGACGCCCATTACAGGGGCCGTGAAAGCGGCTTTTACAAGAACATCCATACCCTTTTCACAATACATAACCTGAAATACCAGGGCG
>DUSJ01000338.1 GCA_012842645.1 Clostridiaceae bacterium
CTGTCACCGACTCTTTGCATTGTCTGAACGATACTCCTGGATACCTGCACTTCCGAAAGATCATACAAGGTAGTGCATTTGACCCCTATGTCGTCAGGAAGAGTTATGATTTCATATGAGTCGGCTCCGGTGAACTTGGCCAGCAGTATTACCTTGAAGCCAAAGGTTATCTTTACCTTTTTTCCACATATAAAAGACCAGGTGGGTTCATCGGTACGAACGAAAACACACTGAATGCATTCCAGCGGATATTCATTGAAGTCTCCGGCATTATCTATGAACAGGGTTACAGGTTCTTTTTTCCCCAGACGGGTACCGGTGACGGGATTTCTTTTCTCCTGGAAGAAAATCTGGGTACTATTGGATTCAAATCTGGCCAGGGACCTTAAGGCTAAGATATTGATTGTTTTTTTTTCCAATTCACTGTTCATGATATCCTCACAACTTGCTCAAGGTTCTTGTAATATTCTATTCTATTGTATGCGTCCCTCCTGTTAATTGTTAATTGGCTTACAATAAGGCTTTAAGCTTTTCATATCACATGGAGTGGCTTATCCACATATATTGAAAATGTAGAATATTAAATGCAGAAGCGAGGCAAAATGAAGATACTTTTTACCAATCCATCACCATTAATCAAATATGGTATGCAGAAAGGGTTTGAGAAAATTGGCTGGGAAACTGACAGGCTGGAAGTTCCACAGCAGAGTGTAGAAGGCTTGAAGCTGAAAATCGAAGAGTTCAAGCCTGATTATATTTTTACCGAGGGCGGCGTGAATACCAGGAAATTCATATTCCCGGTACTGGAAAAGTATTCGATACCCCATATATACTGGGCAGTCGAAGACCCTGTCGCCAATAATACCTTTGCCATGCAGTGGGCAGAAAAATCCGTGCTGGTGCTCACCCCTGACATGGAAATGCTGGAAAATTACAGAAGAAAAGGTCATAAAGCCATTTGCATACCCTTCGCGGCGGATCCGGATTACTATTATAAATATCCGCCGGATGAACATTTTGCTTCCCTTGATGCCGTGCATGTAGGCAACAACTACAACGTTTTCCCCGAGCGGCGCAGGGCATATGAGTATATTATCAAGCCCTTTATAGACAAAAACAAAAAAATCGAGGTGTATGGCTCCGACTGGGATAATCCAAAGCATGCATTCAGGCTGCCTCCCAAGTACAATAAAGGCTACCTGTCCCATGAGAAAAGCGTGATAGCCTATTCTTCAGCAAAGATATCGCTGGGAGTGCATTCCATAACCAACTCGCGGACGATGCAGTCCATGAGGACTTTCGAGATACTCGCATGCAGAGGTTTTTTTCTTACACAGCACACCAGGGCTATCGAGTACATGTTCAAAAACCACGTCCATCTTGTGTGGTCAAAAAGCTACGATGAGACGGTCGAACTGATGGAATACTATCTGACCAATGACCAGGCGAGGGAAAGAATCGCCTTGAACGGTCAGAAGTTCGTCTATGAAAACCACACTTACGAGAAAAGGGTGCGTGAGATAGAAAAAGCACTGAAGGGGGGATAATTATGAAAATAGCGATAATTGGCTACTATGGCCACAATAACCTCGGTGATGAGCTTAACCTGTTGGAGATGATCAAACTGATAAAAATACAGCGTCCCGATGCCGAGATCACAGTATTCAGCGGCGGATTGGGGACCTTATATTATGATGTGGATTACAGCATAGTGCTTGCTGACCGACTGGGGTTGACCGGGTACCGGGACGCTTTGAGTAAATACGATCTTGTCATTATC
>DUSJ01000339.1 GCA_012842645.1 Clostridiaceae bacterium
AGAACAGCGCCTGCGTTTTCCAGCTTCTCAAAAACAGTGGCTGAATACGGAGGAATGTAGTTTTCAAGTATCCTCGAAGCGCATGTGGTTTTTATACCCTTAGTGCATATATTGTCTTTCAGCGCCATAGGAATACCGCACAGCATGGAAGCATCCTCTTTCGAATTTAGGAGTTCCTGGGCCTTTTCCGCGGCTTTCAGCGCCCCTTCATGGCAGACTGTGACATATGCGTTTATGGAAGGATTTTTTCTGTCGACTTCCTTCAGGTACTCAAGGGCAAGTTCCCTGGCCCCGATCTTCCTGCTCCTTAAAAGGGAAGCCAATTCCCTGACCGTTTTTTTGCATATGCTCATGTCTCTACCACCACCGGAACCTTGAAGCACCCATCCTGTGCCTCAGGCGCGTTTTTAAGGAGCTCGTCCCTGTCAAAACTCTCTCCCGGAACATCTTCCCTGAATGCGTTATAAACAGGCAGGACGTGTTCCATGGGCTTCATGTCGCCTGTATCGATATTTTTTATCTGCTCCATGTAGCCTATAATGGCATTCATATCCCCGGCGAAGCTTTCAAGCTCGTCGTCACCGATGTGGATATTTGCAAGGTCAGCTACTTTTTTAATCTTTTCTCTGTCAGTCGTCATAACAGTCCTCCATGATTAAATGAAAAAAAGCTGTTCAGACTGCATCCGTCAATGCTGCCCGAACAGCGCCATTGCTGTAATTGAAATTTAACACAGTATAAGCAAAATTTCAAGTGGCATGGAATAAAAAGCGCATTAAGTATCGGGGCATACTTAATGCGCATCAAGGAGGAGTGACAATGGCGCTGACGTCCATTGGGGCTGAAGGCAATTCAGATATATCCATCGCTGATCAGGATTTCTTGTCCAATACATCATATGCCTTGTACCACAAAATGGACAATGTTCAGTTCAATTATTTTGGTAATGCTTTGTCTGGAATAAAATATGTGATAGAATTGTAAGCTAGTTAGCAGGCCTTTTTCCTGCGTAAAGAGGGGATAATCAAATGAAGCCGGATATTATTGAGATTCTCAAAGTTATATTGCTCGGCATTATCGAAGGAATAACGGAATGGCTGCCCATAAGCAGCACGGGACATATGCTCCTTGTTGACGAGTTTATCGTCCTCCGTATGAGCGACACCTTTAAGGAAATGTTTTTTATAGTGATACAGCTCGGCGCGATCATGGCCGTTGTAGTCCTGTTCTGGAACAGGATATGGCCCTTCCGGTTCAGGGACAAAAAACAGCCGGTAATAAATAAAGAGATCATTTCCCTCTGGCTCAAGGTTGCAGTTGCCTGTATCCCGGGAGCAATTGTGGCTCTTCTTTTCGATGATTTCATAGAGGAGCATCTGCATACCCCGTTCGTTATCTCCGCCGCCCTGATTGTTTACGGAATTGCGTTCATCATAATCGAAGAATGTAATAAGAATTCAGCGCCTAAAATTCTTTCAGCAGGCGACATTACTTATAAGACAGCGCTGATGATAGGACTTTTCCAGGTTTTATCCATCATACCCGGAACCTCAAGATCGGGGGCGACCATCCTTGGCGCCCTGATAATAGGCGTCTCGAGGGTCGCTGCTGCCGAGTTTACGTTTTATCTCGCTATTCCTGCGATGGCAGGACTAAGCGCGTACAAGATGCTGAAGTTTGGTTTTTCATTCAACGAAACAGAGCTTATGGTACTTATAATAGGCATGATAACAGCTTTTGCAGTCTCAATGGCAGTAATAAAATTCCTGATGTCATATATCAGGAAGCATGATTTCAAAGTGTTCGGCTGGTACCGTATCGTGCTGGGAGCTGTCGTGATCCTTTATTTCATCATTTTGTAGATTCGCTTTTCCTGTCCCTCTGGCGGGATATCTCGAACATAACGAGTGCTGCCGCCACTCCTGCGTTAAGCGACGATATGCTGCCTTTCATGGGAATCCTGACCAGGAGGTCGCACTCATCTTTTACCAGCCTTGACAGGCCTTCTCCCTCGCTGCCTATCACAAGGGCGCATGGGCCGGTCAAATCGGCGTCATGGTAAATTATCTCGCCTTCCATGTCGGCGCCTATTATCCATAATCCTGCATCTTTCAGTGACCTGAGGGTCTGGACAAGATTAGATACTCTTGCAACGGGCACATATTCAAGGGCGCCTGCTGCGACCTTTGCGACCGTGGCGTTCAACGCGGCTGACCTCCGTTTGGGCAGAACAATGCCATGCACTCCGGCGCATTCGGCGCTTCTTATTATGGAACCGAGGTTGTTCGGGTCGGTA
>DUSJ01000340.1 GCA_012842645.1 Clostridiaceae bacterium
CACAAAAATTTATTATCTTGACATACGGGCAATTGGACAATATAATGATGTATAAATATTCTATATATGCAAAACGCGTTGAAGGAGAATAGTAGCGATTCATTCCAACGATAAAGAGAGCTGCCGGTTGGTGAAAGCGCAGACGTTGAAGATCGTGAATCTCGCTCCGGAGCGGATCGCTGAAGTAAGCAGGCTCAAAGCCGCTTATTGTAGGCCGATACGGAAACAGCCGTTACACTGTCAGGCATTGCACGATGCTGGATCGAGAGGGCACATATGTGCCAATAAGAGTGGTACCGCGGAGTATAAACCTTCGTCTCTTAACAGGAGACGAAGGTTTTTTAATTTAAAAAACCTTCACCATGACACAAGAAGGAGGCAGGAGAATGAGCGAACTCATACATATCACCATAGGAAAACTGTTGGAGGAAACCGCAAAGAAATATCCTGACAGGCTGGCGGTAAAGTATACCGACAGGCCATATCAGCGGACATGGAAGGAGCTTGATGAGGAAGCCACAAGAATTGCCAAGGGCCTCATGAGCATCGGTATCAAAAAAGGGGATCATGTGGCCATATGGGCTACGAATTATCCCGAATGGATGCTGACCCTGTTCGCCACGGCCAAGATAGGGGCTATTCTCGTTACGGTCAACACCAACTACAAGATTTTTGAGGTTGAATACCTGCTTCGCCAGTCTGACGCAAAATGCCTTGTCATGATAAGAGGATTTAAGGATTCCGATTATGTCGGAATCATTAACGAGCTTTGCCCGACGCTGAAGGACAGCAGGCCCGGCGAACTTAACAATCCCATGCTGCCTTACCTTAAGGATATCATATTTATCGGGGAAAACTGTCCTCCCGGAATGTACTGGTGGAACGACCTGTATACCATGGCCGATAAAGTTTCGGATGAAGAATTCCTAAGCGTATATAATTCCCTTGATCCGCACGATGTGATCAACATGCAGTATACATCGGGCACAACCGGCTTCCCCAAGGGAGTTATGCTTACCCATTTCAATATCGTAAATAACGGCAAATGCATCGGCGACTGCATGAAGTTTACCGAGAACGACAAGCTCTGCATACCGGTTTCCTTCTTCCATTGCTTTGGGCTTGTTCTCGGTATCATGGCCTGCCTTACCCATGCGACGGCTATGGTCCCTCTGGAATATTACCAGCCGCTCAAGGTGATGGAAGCTGTGCAGAATGAAGAGTGTACCGCCGTCCATGGTGTGCCTACCATGTTCATAGCTATGCTGGAACACCCTGATTTTAAGAAGTTTAAGTTCCCAAAACTGAGGACCGGAATCATGGCAGGTTCGCCGTGTCCCATAAAGGTAATGCAGCAGGTTGTTGACGAAATGGGAGCGAGGGAAATAACCATAGCCTACGGTCAGACTGAGGCCTCTCCGGTGTGTACCCAGACCACTACCGATGACTCTATCGAAATACGTGTATCCACCGTAGGAAGAGTGCTGCCCCATGTACAGGCAAAAATCATTAATCCCGAGACAGGTGAAGAATGTCCCCCGCATGTTCCGGGCGAGTTCTGCACCAAG
>DUSJ01000341.1 GCA_012842645.1 Clostridiaceae bacterium
GTTCTGACCTACGGCGAATATGTTTTATTTAAAGGCAGTTCGGGTTTCTCCCTGAACAGCTGTGATGTTATCGCGAATTATTATAATCTCGCTTCCGATCTCGTACGCTTTACCCATGCTGCCCATATCCTCGAGATGGCAGGGGACGCGGCCCAGGATCCCGCTTCCTCGGCCAGGATTCTCAGCCTTGTCCTATATGCCCTCCATGCGCTGAGCAAGGGCAGAAATCCGCTCCTGGTATCGTCGGCTTTCGCTCTGAAGCTGATGCAGGTAACGGGTTATCCGCCACACGTTAGCAGCTGTGCCGTATGTGATAAACATGATATCGAGACCATTTTTTTCAGCCTGAAAAGCTGTGGCTTTATATGTGAGGAATGCGCCGCGCATGACCCGGATGCCATCATGCTTGAGCCAGGAGTGGCCAAAGGCATCCTGTATGTTTTATGCGCCGAAAAAAGTGGAATATTTAACTTTGAGCTGTCCGAAAAATTACTGCCGGTTTTTTCATCTGTCGCGTTCAGGTACATCGGGCAGCAGCACGATAAAAACTACAGGAAGCTTGACTTGCTTAAGGACCTGGATATTGGCTGATAATATTGCATGCGAGGACGAGTGTATGAAACATCTTTTCAGTTCAGGAGAAGCGATGTACGGCAAAAACTGCAGAAAGCTGCCGGAAGGGATACTGACAGGAAAACATCTTGAGTACAATGAAATCGAACCTGATACGAAATTTTACTGCGACGGCCTGCTTAACGACAGGGAGGTCAGGGTATCGTTCATTCTTACAAGGAAAGGATTCGATGAAGTCAGGAACAGGAAATATCTTGGAATACTCATGCAGTCAGATGTTTTCCAGGCTGAATGGGCCGATTATGAAATACACGAGCATACCTGACTGCTATAATTACATATCTTAGCAAATTAATCAAATGCCTCATTCCATAAATAAAGGAGTATTGGTGCCGGTGGATACCCAGAGGTTAAAACAGCTTATTTCCCGGGAAGAAGGCGAAAAACTGGACTTTAAGGCAGAGCTCAATCTTAATACCGAGGGTGAAAAGAAAGAGCTTGTAAAGGATGTCACAGCCATAGCCAATACTCGCGGCGGACGCGGGTACATTATTTATGGAGTGGAGGATAAGACCAAAAGGATCATAGGTATCGATCCCAAAGATTTCCAGGAAGAACAGATCCAGCAGATAATATATAACCGGACGGACCCTCCGGTTCCGGTCAACGTGGATTTTGTCCAGATCAACGGAAAGACCGTGGCCGTGCTTACCATATTCAGAAGCAGGCACGCTCCCCACCAGGTGCTCCAGACCGGCGCGTTTTATATAAGGAGAGGTTCTACAACTGATTTTGCGAGACGTTCGGAGCTTGCGTCAATGATGCAGGAAAACGGGCTCATGTCCTATGAAACGGTAATTGTCAAAAACGCTTCGATGGATGACCTTGATTTTGATATCATCAACCGGTATTTCAGCAGGAACAATATAACCATGAGTCAGCCCGAAACTCTTGTCCTTGACGCTTTCGGTTTTATCGGGCAGAGGTCTGACGGCGGATACTGTCCGACTATCGGAGGGCTGCTGCTTTTCGGAAAAGCCCCGCAGAAATATCTGCCGCACTGTTATGTCAGGATAATACATGACAGCGATGCTGAGATAATATCCGGCAATATACTTTCGATGATGGATCAGGTCACTGAAAAAGTAAAAAAGATAATCGCCCGTAAAGATTACCCGTTTGACGCATTCGAGGAGGCCCTGGCAAATGCCCTGGTACACAGGGATTACCTCGAACTCTCAAGAGGAGTAACCATAAGCATTACAGATAAAAAAGTCGAAATCATAAATCCCGGAGCAGTGTCCAGGACCGGCAGCATGAACCTCCATGTGAGGCAGTATCCCCCCGACAGGCGCAATCCATGGCTTTATCAGCGCCTTATGACGTTAGACGAGAACAAGCGTTTTATAAAATCTTGCATGGGAATGGAAAAGATAAGGAAAGCCTTCGAAAAAACCGGCAAGGTGAAGTTTATAAACCTGATCAGGCAGAACAGTTTCAAGGTTATCCTTCCGTTATAAAGCGAACTACCTGGTACTGATTCCTTCTATTATTCTCTTAACCAGGAGCAAAGCCTCTATTTCTGTCACAGGTCGCTGGGGCGTAAAGCCGGGAATGGTATACAACCCCTCCAGCAGACCTGATGAGAACATCTGCGCGAATTTGCTGTCATCTCTTGCCGTATCGAACTGGGGAATTGCGGCACGGGCTTCTTCAACTTCATGTTCGGCCGCGTCACTGGGTCCATAGCCAAGCAGCTTGTCAGATGCTTTCATAATACTTATTGCGGCGATATCATAGGGCAACATGCCGTCTGTTGAAGATGACAGGTATGGATCGATGTCCTCGTACTCAAGACCGAACACCTTATCCAGTATTTTTGCCCAGCTGTCAATGCCTAACGGCCTGTCAATGGGATGAAGCCCGTCAAGGTTAATCCCAATAATGCTTTCTGCCAGTTGAAGCATTTCAAGTCTTTTTTTGCCGGGAGCCCAACTGCTGTTTTGCAGATCAGCCTTATATTCGTTGTATTCGAGCAATATAACTTCGACAGAATAAGAGCCGGAAGCTGACGAATCTTCAGGAAGACTTGGCTCGGTAACCGGAACCTGTGTTTTTATGATTCCGTTAGCCTGTTCTGAGCCGGGCAGACCAAGGTTGGTCAGTACCCGGTACAGCATGGAGACTGCCTCCCCGTAGCTTAAATAATCGAAAGGCCTGAACAGTTTGTCCTTATCCACAGAAAAATCGGTAATCCCCATGCAGTAGGCCTGTCGTACCAGGTACTGGTGCGTATCGTCAATATCAACAAGGTCGGATATTATTTCGGACTTCTGGACACTGGCAGCGTCACCGCCAAGAGATATGCTATATCTCAAGGACAGTAGTTTCATCAAGCCGGAGACGGCATATTGCCTCTCTATCTTGTTATCCTTCGCGAAATCGCGGATATACATTTTCAAATCCTGGTCATTGCTGTCATCAAATGAGAATATGATCCGGACAGCCTTTTCCCAGTTTTCGGCTGTTATCGGGAGGAAAAGACTCTGATTGCCGATAATGTCCGATTCAAGGAATTCCTTATTATCCTCGCCGATAAAATGTTCACTGTCGATATCGAGGTATGACTGGAGGATATGTTTTAACCCTGCAGCTTCCTTTTCAAGAGGCGAGGTCAATTCGGCAAAGCTTTCCGTTTCCACATTCACCTTGTATGACCTCAGCAGATCTTCCGACGAGGTATAGGGATACTCATTGCCTGTACTTAAGCCCGTGTCGGGATTCATGAACTTGGGACTGCATGAGGTGGTAGCTATCAGGATAATTATTAAAAAGAACAACAGGCGTCCCCTGGTTTTCATTATTTATTCCCCCGCGTGATTATAAACCTGTTAATAATGTCGGACAAAAAACGGCATACCTGTATGATTACAAGGCTGATTTATGGTATAATTAAATAATACTTGCTATTTTATTATACTATATAATTAAGAGTTTTGTCATTATTTAAGTCGGGAGCTTGGCAGGAGCTGTAAATAAACCGGGTTAAGTTCCTGAAAGGAGTATTCTGTTAAATGAATTATTATGAAAGCATTGAAACTGTTCTTGACAGGATGAACACGTCCCGCAGCGGCCTGGATGCATCAGAGGCCGCTGAACGGCAGAATAAATACGGTTTGAACAAACTTTCCGAAGGAAAGAAAAAGTCTCTTGCAGCCAGGTTTTTCGGTCAGATGGCGGATCCTATGGTTATAGTCCTCATAGCAGCCGCAGTAATATCAGGCGTAGTCTCGGAAATCGCCGATATGATAATCATTTTGGCGGTTGTGATCCTGAATTCCATACTGGGAGTCGTACAGGAAGGAAAGGCTGAAAAAGCCATCGAAGCTCTTCAGAAAATGTCATCGCCCTATTCAAGAGTAAGAAGGAACGGTTATGTAGTTAAAATTAAGTCAGAGGATATAGTACCCGGCGATATCGTTCTGCTGGAAGCAGGGGATGCCATACCTGCCGATATGAGGATCATCAGCGCCTCCAGCCTTAGAATCGAAGAAGCATCATTAACTGGTGAATCTGTACCCGCAGAAAAGACCCATGAAGTGCTTGTTCCGGTAAACGATGAGGACGTGCCCCTCGGAGATCGCCGCAACATGGCTTATATGGGTACCAACGTAGTATATGGCCGCGGAGAAGGCGTAGTAGTGGCGACGGGCATGTCCACCGAGATGGGCAAAATAGCAGGTATCATATCAAGAACCGGTGAAGACAAAACACCTCTGCAGAAAAAGCTTGCCTCATTGAGCAAGGTATTGAGCATCGGAGTCCTGGGCATATGTGTTCTTATATTTATAGTAAGCGTATTGGGAAATGACGGCTTTGCAGGCGGGCATGTCCTGGAAATGTTCATGCTGGCTGTAAGCCTTGCGGTCGCTGCGATACCTGAGGGCCTTGTGGCTGTAGTGACTATTGTCCTGTCTATCGGTGTAACGAAAATGTCCAAGAGGAATGCGATAATAAGAAAGCTGACGGCTGTCGAGACCCTCGGGTGCACGCAGATAATCTGTTCGGACAAAACCGGCACTCTCACACAGAACAGGATGACCGTGGTCGACAGCTTCGGCGATGAAAACCAGCTGGCGGTATCGATGGCATTGTGCAATGACGCCGGGCTCTCCGACGAAGACGGAAGCATAGTAGGGGAGCCGACGGAGAATGCCCTTGTAAGTTTTGCCCTCGATAAAGGCGAAAACAAGAATGAATTGGAGAAAAGGCTGCCCCGTGTGGCAGAAGCGCCTTTTGATTCCATGAGGAAGATGATGTCCACCATCCACAAGTCAGAAAGCCGATTCATTCAATATACGAAA
>DUSJ01000342.1 GCA_012842645.1 Clostridiaceae bacterium
AACTCTTTCCAGGATATTTGCTATGAACGTTACTTCCGCCCATTAGAGATCGGCGAGCAAAAGCTGCCGCAGAAAATTTCGGCAGTCAATGAATGGGAGAAAGAAATCCTGTCACTGATAAAGGGTATAATCGACAGCTTCTTCGCGAAACCGGAAGGCTATGAAATGGATATAAGAGCCTCCCTGCTGAAAATCTTTTCGCTGATTTACGCAAACAATGCAATGGTTTCCATTGGCGAGAAAAGCAGTACAATAAAGCAGGCACAAACCGAAAGGCTTAAAAAGGCCTTAAGCTATATTAAGGATAATTACAGGAAAAAAATCAGCATCGACGATATTGCAAGAGAGGCAAACCTGACTCGCTATCATTTCTGCCGGGTTTTCAAATCCCTTACAGGCCAGACGCCCGTTGAATACGTCAATTATCTCCGCATAAACCAGGCGCTGCGGCTATTGGAGGATGAAAACCGAAAAATAATGGATATAGCTTTCGATCTCGGTTTCAATAACCTGAGCTATTTTATTAAAAAGTTCAGGGAGTATAAGGATTGCACCCCTTCCGAATACCGGAAAATGAGAGGATGTTAAATTCACTGCATAAGAAAATACACCCGTCAAGAGTGTATTTCCATGCAAAACCAATATAGTTTGCGATTCCGATTATTGAGCCTGGTTCAACGCTTCCACCATGCTGTCAATATCTATGCCATGGACCTGGGCAGCTTCTTCCAGGGTTTCGGCCTGGGCTGACGGACAGCCTATGCAGCCCATTCCAAAGCTCATAAGCACCGGTACGGTTTTGGGGTTCTGTCTTATGACCTCGCCTATTGTCATGTCCTTTGTAATTTTCATGTTCAAACCTCCTTAAAACTTAAGCCGTCAATAGGATTGACCGCCTGTTCTCTTTTAATGTCATATAATAAAACATTATAAACCATCATTCATTATTGTGCTGCATTTTTTAAAATAAAACCGTGATTTTTGTCACATTCATATATTTCGTTTATTGTTGAATTAATGGAACATTATATATATAATAGCCATAAAACGTTATTTTGCGAGAAGGAGTGTGTCGTATGGAAAATCGTCAGGTAAACATAGGAATCCTCGGATTGGGAACCGTGGGGACGGGAGTGGCCCGTATCCTGCTGGAGCAGAAGGAGCTTCTGCGAACACGCTCTTCTCTGACATACAACCTGAAGTCGATCGCGGACCTAAACTGGAGCAGGGATCGCGATCTCGACCTGTCCCAGGTGCACTGTACCACCAATGTCAGCGAGATCCTGGATGATCCCGGAATCGATATCGTCGTTGAAACCATCGGCGGATACGAGCCTGCGTTCAGTTTCATAAGCAAGGCTCTGAGAAACCGCAAGCACGTGGTCACTGCCAACAAGGCACTTATCGCCACAAGAGGCATGGAATTGTATAAAATCGCCCAGGAAAACGGCGTGGACCTGCTGTTCGAGGCCAGCGTGGGAGGCGGTATACCAATTATAAAAGGTCTCCGGGAGGGGCTCGTAGCCAACAGGATTGAAAGCATATACGGTATATTGAACGGAACGACCAACTATATTCTTACGAAAATGCACCGCGACGGCCTGGAGTTTGACGAAGCGCTTAAGGAAGCCCAGCAGAAAGGATTCGCGGAAGCAAATCCCACCCTTGATATAAGCGGCGGGGACGCTGCCCATAAGCTGACCATACTGGGCTCCATCGCGTCCAACTCCTTTATCCCATTTGACAAGATCTATGTGGAAGGCATCACCGGGATCACAAAGCTGGATATCAGCTTTGCCCAGTCCTTCGGAATGACCATTAAGCTCCTGGCCATTTACAGGAGATATATGGACGGTGTGGACCTGCGCGTCCATCCCACGCTTATAAGCGCTACGCACCTTCTGTCAGCGGTCAGCAACGAGCTCAATGCCATATTTGTAAAGGGAGACTTTGTCGGAGATACCATGTTCTATGGGCCCGGAGCCGGCGAGCGGCCCACGGCGAGCGCCATCGTCAGCGACATCGTGGATCTTTCCCGCGACTGGCTTCTCAAGGAAGGCGAAAAGTACAGCAACAGGGCCATAAGCCTTACACAGAGCGTGAAGCTGATACCCATTGAAGATGTTCAGAGCAGGTTCTACCTGCGCTTCATGACCATAGACAAGCCCGGCGTGTTGTCCATGATATCGGGCGTGCTGGCGGAGCACGGCATTTCCATATCCTCAATGGTCCAGCTCGAAAGCCATGAAAAGGACAATTATGTCCCAATTGTGCTCCTGACCCATGCTGCCCCTGAGAAAGCCATGGAGCAGGCTTTGCAGAAGATAGTAAATTTCGATTTCGTCAGAAATGACTACCTTAGAT
>DUSJ01000343.1 GCA_012842645.1 Clostridiaceae bacterium
ATAATAGCGGGGTTCGTTTACGGTATTGAGATAGGAATGTATTCAGCCCTTGGGCTGGTTCTTAAGGCCTTTCTGATTGATTCGGTCATAGAGGGCTTCAACATGAAGAAACAGCTTGTAATTGTCAGCAGCAATCCTGAACCTATTAAGGAATATATCATCAAGAACATACAACGCGGTGCGACCATCCATACCGCTGTAGGAGCATTCACCAACGAGGAAAAGCATATCATTACTTCTGTCATGGACAGGAGACAGGCCATCGAACTGAGGAACTTCATCCGCAAGGTGGACAAGGACGCGTTCATCACCATCACGAGCTCGTCCGAAATAATCGGCAAAGGCTTCAGAACCCTGTAAAAACGCCATGCATAATCTTTCCGGTTATTTTTGCCGAACATATATTCTTTTTTATCGGCTTATGCTAAAATAAGATAAAAGAACATATGTTTCGGGAGGAATTATGCGGCTTCTTGAAAAGCTCCAGGTCCTTGCTGATTCGGCGAAGTACGATGTTTCCTGTTCATCGAGCGGCAGCAGCCGCGCGGGCAGAAAAGGCCAGATAGGCAACACAGTCGCAGCGGGCATCTGTCATACATGGACTGATGACGGGCGCTGCATATCGCTGCTTAAGGTGCTCTTAAGCAACTGCTGCATCTATGACTGCAAGTATTGCGTAAACCGTGTGACCAATGACATAAGAAGGGCTACCTTTTCTCCCGAGGAGCTCTGTTCCCTTACTATCGAATTCTACAGGCGGAACTATATAGAAGGTCTCTTCCTGAGTTCTGCCGTCCTGAAGAGCCCCGATTATACCATGGAACTCATGATCAGGGTCCTGAAGAAGCTCAGGCACGAGTATGGATTTAACGGATATATTCACATCAAGTCCATTCCGGGCGCGGACCTGCGCCTGGTCTGCCAGGCAGGTCTGCTGGCCGACAGAATGAGCGTAAATATTGAGCTTCCATCAGTACAGGGTCTTAAGCTTCTGGCGCCCCAGAAGGATTACGAATCAATAATCACTCCCATGGCATATGTGAAAGAGCAGATACAGGAATCCAACGCGCTGACTGTATACAGAAAGAGAGAGATGTTTGTTCCGGCAGGCCAGACTACACAGCTGATAGTAGGAGCCACCAGGGACAGCGATCTCACCATAATGAACCTGACCCAGAGCCTGTATGACAGGTATAGGCTCAAGAGGGTGTACTACTCGGCATATGTGCCTGTGAATGCCGATGAAAATCTTCCCGCAATAACCACCGGCCCGCCTCTCCTGCGTGAACACAGGCTTTACCAGGCCGACTGGCTCCTTAGGTTCTACGGTTTCAGGGCTAACGAACTCCTGAACGAGAGCCACACCGACTTCGATGTCAGGGTGGACCCGAAATGCGACTGGGCAATCCGCAATATCGACAAGTTCCCCGTCGAGATCAATAAAGCCCCGCTCGAAATGCTGATGAGAGTGCCGGGAATAGGCTATAAAATGGCTGAGAAAATCGTGAGGGCAAGACGGATAGCCCCGCTGTCTTTTGAAGATCTGAAAAGGATGAGGGTCGTTCTCAAGCGGGCGCGATATTTTATTACCTGTAAAGGCAAATACTATGGGGGCATTGATATCGACAACGAAGACCTTTACCGGGTCCTCTCCGAGGAAAAGCCTTCAAAAACTATCCCTGGCCAGATTTCCATGTTTGAGAATACTACCGGTGATCCTTCTCTTCGCTCAGGATGATTTAACGTCAGCTGAGAATCAGGCGGATTCAAGGTTTCTCCGGAGCGGTAACCTTGGGGTCATCAATTGGTACATAATGTAAAAATGAAGCGGAGGAACCGTCCCCCTGCTTCAAACGGAGGCGCAAGACATGATCTATGTTACAGATGGCACTTTTGAAGGAATCCTGACGGCCATCTTCGAAGCATACAGTAATAAGGAGGAACCTCAAAGCATCGTCACCGGGGAGTATTACCAGGCGATGCTCGGAGCCGATGTCCGGACCATCGAGACCGACAGCGAAAAATCGGACAGAGTTTACAGGGCAATCGCAGAAAAAATGTCCCGGGAAGTACTGGAGACACTATACGAAGCCTGGCTGAGCGAGCACCGTGATGTAGGCATCGCGATCTACAGGTTCGTAAAGACCGGACTCAAACTTGGCAGGAAAGTCCTTTCATTCATCCAGGATCCTGATGTCAGAATGATAGCCGACCTGTCCATGAAAGTATCCAAAGAAGTCCACCTGTTTACAGGAATTCTCAGGTTTAACCGGCTGAAAAACGGCATATACTATGCGCGAATAGAACCGGACAACAACATCGTGATGCTCCTGGCCGGCCATTTTGCCGACAGGCTTTCTGATCAGCCCTGGATAATCCATGACGCAAGGAGGAATATTTCGGCGCTGTTCGATACAAACGAGGTGGTTTATACAACCGACGAAATTATCATCCCAAGGGATTACAGGGACGACACCGAATTCGAGATACTTTGGAAGAAGTACTTCAAAACCATGGCAATAGAAAGCAGGATCAATCCCAGGCTCCAGAGAAGCTTCATACCTGTCAGGTACTGGAAAAACCTGCCTGAAAAACAGCTGTGACAGCATGTCCGAAAACGGGCTCAGGATTGATGTTTTTGGGCATAGTGCTAATTTGTTCATATTGAGTCGCATATGGCGATATGGTATAATTGAAACAGGTAAAACATCCTGGGATGTGCGCCATACCTTGTTTTTGAACCTGCTGCGGTTGACACGGGAGTTCGGAGTTTGCGCACGTAGCATAGGCCTCAAGCTAATTCCGACAAGCGGTGTAAGCCGCTTGCCTCGGCAGTGGAAATGTGAAATGCGCAACAGGACACCCACCTGGTGAGGGGCCAGGTGTCAAAAAAGGTTAACGGCATCTTGGGGCAAAGGAGACTGTCAAGTCTCCTTTGTTATTGGCCTTTCGCCTCTTTTCCTCTGTTGCTGATTCTTTTTTTGGATTCTTTTTTGGGAGTTATAAGCTGGTTTAATTCCCTGACTATGGCTTCCGATTTGCTGATGTGAATGAATTCGCCGGAACCAGGTACTTCTTCCGAGCTTACAAGCGGAGATATATCCATGATATCTTTCGACATTTCTTCGTAAACCCTGTGAAGCTGGCGTGCGGAGTATTCGCTGATCCCGCTTTTAACCCA
This sequence comes from Clostridiaceae bacterium, assembly GCA_012842645.1. Taxonomy (GTDB): domain Bacteria; phylum Bacillota; class Clostridia; order DSM-8532; family DSM-8532; genus DTU059. The sequence continues at coordinate 3,182 of DUSJ01000343.1, forward strand.
CTGTCTTATCACTGTTTCACCTGACGGATACAGGATCCTTACAGGGATTGCAGGGAAACTTTCACCTGCGCTGGCCTCTCCAAGGGCATCCTCCACCTGGGCTATCTCTTCGAGCATGGTGTCATAATTGGCTGTCCTTGAATAGTGTTCCACGATATATCTCTTGTATTGTTTGTCAGGATTATAGCCTTTGATCGGGGACGAGAGCCTGTATAAGCCTGCTGCGGCCATTTTCTTTTTCTTTATTGCGGATTCTGCAGGACCGGGGCATTCGTCGATGTTTTTAACAGCCTCTTTCCATTCGGCATAGCGTAAGGGTACCGGGTTTATCAGGAGTATGCCCGATACTTTTTCAGGGTTGCTTTTTGCGTAATGGACGGCATATATGGCACCGGTCCAGTTTGTGACAATAAAGACGGATTTCCTGATCTTTTCGAATTTCAATATGAGATCGATTTCATCTTTTATCGAATCCGGGGTTATCGAATTATCCTCCGACTTGCTCCAGCCGTAACCTGGGCGGTCAAAGGTGATTATCCTGCATTTCTTCCCTATTTCATCCTGGATGGGCCACCATTCGGCCTGGGAACTTCCGATGGCGTTAATTATGATTACGACAGCCCCGCCTTTGCCTTTTATACGGTAAAAGATTTTCTTTCCTTTTGAATCAGCGAATTTCCCTTCCTGAGGAGGTGTATCGAACCATTTCCTGTTTATGCTGCGGCTGAAGATAATAAATGAGTATACTGATGCAGCAACAAGGAGGATGAACGCCGATGCATAGTAAAAGAAAGTCATTAATGGTCTCTCCTTAACTGTGATTATATTCATATGCTAACATACGGACATAACGTCATCAAGATGGGAAAAACAGACAGAAGAACCGTCCGCTTGTCTGATTATGGCCGCAGGAGTTCCCTGATCGTGTTCTCCAGGAACTCGATACGTCCTTCCAGTTCACGGATCCGCTCATTCAGGGCTTCGTTGTCTTCCGGGAGGGTCTCGTTTTTCCGGGCGGTCAGCATTTTAAGGTCGAAAGGAAACCTGAGACCGCTGCCAAAAAGCATAAAGGTCATGTCGCACTTGAAATTGCGGTCTTTCTTGTACGTGGACTGAAATTTGCACTTGAGAGGGATATCCCTTCCAGACAGGTCAATCCTTGATTCTTCGATCACGCTTTTCATATCCCTGCTGATTCTTGACAGGATAAACGATGCCTTCAGTGAACGGACCACGAAAGGGACGTTGTTCACAAGTATCAGGCAGTCGCTTCCCTGGCCGGATGACGCGCTGAAGACTTCAAGGCCTTTTGAGAACTTGTTCAGGACGGGATCGAACTTGAATACCACGCTTACATCGTTACCGTCGTCAGGCGAAGCCAGGACATATACGGGGCCGTCGTCGGCGGCTACAGCCTGAAGGCGGAGAGAGGGACTGTACGGAAATGGAACAGTCACCGGCCTTGACGCTTTCCCGCCCGATATTTTCCTGTGCACCAGAAGGCTTATCCCCTGAACATCTGTTACGAAAAAAAGGTGAATGGTGGTTTCGTCTGTGCAGACCGCGTAATTCTTCCCTTCGCGTATTATTATGCCTTCGACCTCGGGCATTGCATTCATCTGGTTTATGGGCTGGTAAGTGAGAAGCTGCTTCCTGTTATGGGAAACGACATAGAAAACATGATTCATGCCGTCGGCCTCGACAAGCCTGACATTATAGGGGGAACTTCCTATGATCCTGCTCTCAAGAAGCACCGTAGGTTCTTTTTTTTCTTCACAGGCGTTCATATATAAAAGCCTTCCGCTGTAATCGACGAAACAGGCGCTGATAGTGTCGGATGAGTCAAGCAGGGCGGAAAAATCGCATGTAGCATTTTCTGACAGCAAAAAAGGGGGTCCCCACTTATTGTCTTTTTCCAGCATACTCATGAAAAGACCGTTTTTGTACCATATACAAGTTGTCACACCCATGCTGTTTCTCAGCAGGTGCCGTATATTCTCATACGAGGGCACTTGCCACAACCCCCTTGCGCAGAGATAGTAAGCTTGTCACTAATAATTCATATTTATATCCCGGCGCTAATATTACTCCCAGTAACCAATTAAGCCAAAAGGCATATTATGACAGTGTGAAGGCAATTATTTTGAAATGGAGGACCGAAAAAATGGGCTGCAAAGATCAAGTGGTTCCGGGGCTTATATGCGGCGAAGACATATGCAAACTACGGGAAGCCGTGTGTGTTCATGTAGAAAAAGTATATGACAATTGCCGTGAAAAAGATTGCGTTGAAGATGCGGTCGTAGACTTTGTAGATAATGTACAGGACCTTATCAATAACGCAATAAAGGTAAAAACAAAAGACGCTGAAGTAGTGGCGGTATTGGCCGATCTTGAAGATGTTCCCTTTAAGAGAGGATTCTTTACTGTCAATGTACGGTATAAGATCCGTGTAGTTTGCGAGTTCTGCTACAAGGACGTAACCGGGAACATCGTTAATTCTTCCCCGAAGGTAGGTTATGTCTGGTTCTCGAAGACAGTGATCCTCTTCGGTTCCGAGGGGAAGGTCAAGATCTTCAGGAGCGTGGACGCGAACCAGTCTGTTCCTTTAACCTGCGAAGGATGCAACGATGGCTGCGGAGGGTTGATCGAACAGGACAATCTTCCGATAATCAAGGTTGAGGTCGCCGAGCCCCTGGTACTGAATACCCGCATCAAGAGAGTACATGAAAAACACCATCACTGCGATGATGACAGAAGCGAAATAAACGCTATGATTGGGCCGCAGAGGAGAGTCGTGGTAACCCTCGGCATATTCTCGATCATTAAGCTGGTGCGCCTTGTTCAGCTTCTGATACCTGCCTTCAATTTCTGCTATCCCAACAAGGAGTGCATCGCTTCCACTGACGAGAATCCCTGCGATATCTTTGACTCAATCGAGTTCCCGCTGGACCAGTTCTTCCCTCCGCAGAGATTCGACCTTGGCGGCGCGGAAGAGCGCAAATGCTGAAAAGGAAGGGCGAAAGTCCTTCCTTTTTTGTAGTATTGCATAAATCTGTAACAATGTTAAAATAAAATAGAAGACGTGTATATATGCGTTTTATTTTTTTAGGAAGGTACTTAGGATAAATGCGAAGATTGATGACGATTCTCGCACCTTTAATAGTACTTTTTGCTGCATGGGCTCTTGCTTCCAAAGCTGAGCTTTACAGCGAAGCTGTCCAGTCATTGATACTGGTGGTTCCCTATATCATTGCGGTTCTGGCCCTCTTCATGAGCGTCTGGTATCAGAACAGCAATTCTTTTTACCTCGTTTTATTTATCCTTGTATCGCATATTTTTATTGTCGTTTCACAGAAAAAGATCCCGATGCTGAACGAGGCAACCACGATGGTCAGTATTTTGCTGCCCCTGAACACCCTTTGGCTGAGTTTTTCAAAAGAAAGAGGGGTGTTCAGTTCCTACGGCAGGAAAAAAGCGCTGATCATACTTGTACAGCTTGTATGGATCTTTATTTTTATAATGATAAAATCGGGCGTCCCTGTTACTTCCGATATGGCTGAAACCTTCAAGGGGATAAAAGTACCGGCGGTGGTCATTTACATAATATCTGTCGGGCTGCTTTTATCATGCTATATTTTAAAAAGCGTGAACATGAACATCATCTATGTGGCTGTCCTTCTAGCGTCTGTCATCTCGCTTTATTTCGCGAACAGGCTGATCCTGTCGTCCATTTTCACATCGGCAATTTTTGTCATTGTAGTTATAGCTCTTTTTGATGTATCCTATTCATTGGCATTCTATGATCCCCTTACTGGCGTATACTCCCGCCGGGCCCTCGAACAGGAACTGCTTAAACTGGGGAACAAGAGATACGCCATAGCCATGGTGGACCTGGATCATTTCAAGAAAATAAATGACACTTACGGGCATGATATAGGAGACGAAGTCCTTAAAATGGTAGCCTCAGTCCTCCAGAAGAATTCGGGGCACGGGAAAGTGTTCCGTTATGGCGGGGAGGAGTTTGTCATCCTGTTCAGCAGGACAAATTATAACGAGATCATGCCGCTTTTGGAGCGTATACGAAGGGCTGTCGAAAGAAGGCCGTTTATCATAAGGGCAGACAACAGGCCCGCCGAAAAGCCGGACAAAAACAGTATCACTTCTTCTGCCGGAAAGGGTAAAATAAATATAACAATCAGTATCGGTGTAGCCCAGAAAACAGACCTTATGAAATCCTGCTTCGATGTTATAAGAAAAGCGGACGAAGCGTTATATAAATCGAAAAACAGTGGTAGAAATTGTGTGACGAAGATTTAGCAATGGGAGGGGACCGATGGTTAATATTCTGCAGGACATCATCCAAAGCGAAGAAGAAGCCCTGAGAATAGAAAACGAGGCAAGGCAGCAGGCGCTTGCTATTGTCGCGAAAGCCAGGAAAAAAGCTGAGACTATAATTGAAGAAGCCTTCAGCCAGGGCGAAGAGATCACGAAAGCGATACTTGATGAAGCAAAAGCCGAGGCTCTCAGGGAGCGTGAAAATAACATAAGCGTCCAGAAGGAAGCCAGCGAAAGGATAAGGATGGAATCCGGAATGAAACTGGAAGAAGCAGTCCGTTTCATTATGGGAAAGGTTGTGGATAAGTCGTGGCAGTAGTAAAAATGAACAAGATCACTTTGCTGGGTCTTAAAGAGGAACGGTCACGACTGCTGAAAGCGCTTATGGATCTGGGTGTGGTTGAAATATCACAGGAGGAGCCCGGCGAAGATCTTGGCGGGAAAGCCTGGAATTTAAGTGTACAGGATGAATTGAACCAGATCGATTCACGCATGTCAGTCCTGTCGAGATCCCTTGAGATCATTGACAGCCATGTGCCTGTCAAAAAGCCATTGTTTTCCGCCAGAAGGATCGTTTCGGAGAACGATTACAATGAAATCGTAAAAAACAGGGAAGCTCTCCTTGAAATCGCCAAACGGATAAACGCATGCGAAGACGAACTGAACAGGCTTAAAGGCGAAGAGAACCGCCTGGCAGGGCTTGCAGTTTCACTGGAACCGTGGCTTGACTTGGACATACCCCTTGATATTACTTCTACCCGCTATACTTTCTGTTATACCGGCAGCATTGCAGGCGCTGCCGATGTTGAATACGTCAGGGAAGCCATACGCAGCGAATTTCCGGAGTCAGAGATAATGATCGCAAAAAGTGACGCTGAAAGGCATTATATCGCGGTCATTGGATTGAAGTCCGATGAAGAGGAAATTATAAACAGCCTCAGGAACTGGAGCTGGAACAGGATTACTGTTCGTGATGCCGTAGGAACGGCAAGGGAAGCGATGTCTCGCCTTGCCTTCCAGCGTGAGAGCATAGCAAAAGAGCGTGAAGCATACCTTTCATCGATCACGGAGCTTGCTGTCAACAGGGAAGCGCTGGAAGCGGCTGCCGACAGCTACAACATGGACAGGGCCAGGGCTGAAGCGAAGTCACGCCTTGTTTCCACCGAATTCGCTTTTCTTCTGAAGGGCTGGCTCCCGGCGGAATATTCGGACAGGATACTGAATTACCTCGACGAAAACTTCTGCTGTGCAGCAGAGATTGAAGAACCTGCACCAAACGAGGAATTCCCTGTGCTTTTGAGAAACGGACCGGTTGTGGATTCGATTTCTCCTGTGGTCAGCATGTACGGCGCGCCTTCAAGCCTTGAACTGGATCCGAGTTTTGTCACATTCCCGTTTTATATATTCTTCTTTGGTTTAATGCTTGGGGACGGCGGTTACGGACTGATTATTTCCCTTGTTACAGGGATTATTCTTCTGAAATTCAGGATGGAAGAATCAACCAGGAATTTTATCAAACTCCTGTTCTTCTGCGGGCTGGCGACAATATTTGCAGGATTCCTGTTCGGAAGCTGGTTTGGCATTTCTTCCCTTACAAAATATGCGCTCTGGATAGTCCCTACAGAAAAGCCCGAGTTGATGATGAGCTACTCGATACTTATCGGTATCATCCATATGTATGTGGGATTATTTATGAAGGCATTAAACATAATCCGCCGTGACGGTATCCTGGATGCTGTTTTTGACGTGGGCTTTGATTATATTATGTTAACTGGCTTTATTATGTCCCTTCTGCCTTATGCGCCTGGCATATCGGTTCCTGATTCAAGCCCGATCGTTAAGACAGGAAACCAGTTATTCATTATAGGGGCGGTGTTGATTCTGCTCACCAGGGGCAGGAAGTCGGGGAACATTTTTGGGAAAATATTCGGGGGATTGCCGAGCCTGTATGGTGTGATATCTTTCTTCAGCGACTGTCTTTCCTATACGAGGATCCTGGCGCTTGGACTTGCCTCCGCAATTATCGGTGATATCGTAAACACCCTGAGTATGCAGCTGGGAGGCAATGCCATTGTCAGGCTGATATTGGTCACACTGGTATTGCTGTTTGGTCACATCCTCAATTTCGTGCTGAATGTACTCGGAGCGTTTGTTCATTCCTGCAGGCTCCAGTTCCTGGAGTTCTTCGGAAAATTCCTTGAAGGCGGAGGGGAGCCATTCAATCCCCTTAAGGCCAATACAGAATATATCGTAGTGAAAACCGAATTGTCCGAATTGCTTAAGCCCGGTATAAAAACCGGTGTAAAATAAAAATTATAGGAGGATCACTTACATGAAATTCGCAGACATCTTTTTGAACCCTCAGGTCTATGCTGTTTTGGGAGCGGCAATTGCATTTCTGGTCGCAGCCCTTGGCTCTTCAAAAGGCTGCGGAATTGCCGGTCAGGCTGCTGCCGGAGTAGTGGCTGAGGAGCCTAAAAGATTTACCGCTACCATGATTCTGCAGGCGCTTCCTGCAACACAGGCGATTTATGGATTTGTTATTGCCAATATGATCCTTGGCAAGATCAGTGCTGACATGACGTTGGCTCAGGGATTGTCCCTGCTTACAATCGGCCTTCCTATGGGTATAGTCGGATGGTACTCCGCGGTTTACCAGGGAAAAGTGGTTACAGCTGGTATCCATATGGTTGCAAAGAGACCCAATGGCCTTTTCAATGCCATAATCTATGCGACCATGGTTGAGCTGTTCGCTATTTTCAGCCTTGTCGTGTCAATTCTCATGCTGGGTAAAGTCTGAGCCATGCAAATTATTGTTCGCAAGAAATTAAAGAGGGGCTTATAAGATGAACGGAGCCGAAAAAATAAAGGAAAAGATCATAGCCGATGCCCGGGAAAGAGCGGAGAAGATACTCGAGGATGCAAGACTCGAAGCCCAGGGCATAATAAAGGACGCAGAAAAACAAGCTTTCCAGCGTATGGCTATAATGACTGAAAAGGCAAAGGAAGATGCTGCCCTGTATAAGCAGCGTGCCCGCGCAGCCGCAGAGATGGAAATCAGGAAGAGTCTCCTGAAAACACGCCAGGATACCATCGACGAGGCATTTGCCGCTGCCCTTGATAGGATAGCTGAGCTGCCGGATGACAAGTACAGCGGCTTTATTGAAGACATCCTTCTCAGGGCTGCAAGGGATGGAGAAGGAGAGCTTGTTGTAAATAAAAAAGACAAACAGCGCCTGGGGCAGCAATTTATTGACAGGATCAACGCCAGGTTCATATCCCTTGGCAGAAACGCTAAACTCAAACTGTCATCTGATGACCTGGATTCCCGGGGCGGATTTATCATCCGTTATGGCGAGATGGAGATAAACAGCACTCTCGAGGTTATTCTGAATATGGAAAGGCCAAACCTCGAAGCCGGGGTTGCCGCCATATTATTCGGAGGAGAGTAAATTCAGGCCCTTATGGGGCATGAAGCGGTAGTAAAGGAGTCTATATGGCCAGAGTCAAGCAAGAGGATTACGCATATGCCACCGCACGAATACGTGCCAGGGAAACTAAACTTTTGAGCCGTGGCAGGCTGGAACGCCTTTTTGAAATAAAGGACTATTCTGACGCTGTCAAAATGATGGCTGAAGCAGGATACGGCAATGAGCAGGCAGACATCAGGAAAAGCGGTGCCGAGAGTTTTGAGGAAATCCTCGACTCCGAACTTGCAAAAACCTATGACATGATCGGAGAGATGGTTCCGGACCCGCTGGTTATAAACATGTTCAGGAAAAGGTATGATTATCTCAATGCCAAGCTGATCCTGAAAGCTGAAGCGTTGAAGATGAATGTTTCGGAAACATTGTCCGGACTGGGCACCGTTGAGCCGGCCAGGCTGCAGAAACTGATATCTGGAAGAAAACTCGCCGAATTTCCGGAAATCTTCAGAACAGCCATTGAAGAATGCCTCGAAGTATTCAGTGCTTCCGGTGATCCACAGGTAATAGATTTTATCATGGACAGATATTGCTTCATGGATATGGCGGCGGATGCCAAATCAAGTGAAGATCCTTTTTTGATCAGACTTGTGGATATGCTTGCAGATACCGCCAACCTGCGCGTATTTATAAGATCTAAACTTCTTAAAAAGCCTGATGATTTTATCCAAAGGGCATGGATAACAGGCGGCAATTTCAGCGGCAGGCTGTATGAAGAAATGAAGAGCAAGGAGTTCAATAAACTCTTTGAAGTCCTGAAAAGCCTCGGAGAGGAAAAACTCGCAACGGACCTGTCAGAAGCAATCGGTAAACCGGATGGTATATCCGAGGTGGAGAAAATCCTGGACGATTATATCGTTCAGTATCTAAGGCAGGGCAGATTTGTTACCTTTGGGGTCGAGCCGGTTATCGGGTACCTGTTTTTCAAGGAAACCGAGATCAAGAACGTCCGTCTTGTTATAACCGGAGTCATGAACGGGATCCCGAGGGATATCATAAGAGAAAGGCTGAGGTTGGGTTATGCATAAGATAGCGGTTATAGGAGACAAAGACAGCATCCTCGGTTTCAAGGCTATCGGATTTGACATCTTTCCCGCCGGAAACAGGGAAGAGAAGGCCAACCTGATAAACAGCCTTGTGAACGACGGATATGCCCTTATTTACATTACTGAGGATGCGGCAAAAGATATACTGGATGAAATATCCAGGTACAGGAGCAGTTATTTGCCTGCGATCATCCTGATCCCCGGCAGCACCGGGTCATTGGGGATAGGGAAGAGACTTGTCAGGGAAAGCATTGAGAAAGCGGTAGGAGCCGATATTCTGGCTCATAATGGATAGAACCCGAAAAATAATATCCGGGTCGGACCGGATGTTTGAAAGGATTGGAATGGTATGAGTCAAGGCAGAATCGTCAAAGTTTCAGGACCTTTGGTCGTCGCGGAGAACATGCGGGACTGCAACATGCTGGACGTCGTGCATGTATCCGAAATGAAACTGATAGGAGAGATCCTTGAGATCCATGAGGACAGGGCCTCCATCCAGGTGTATGAGGAAACCTCGGGCCTGGGGCCGGGCGAACCGGTCGTGTCCACAAAAGCGCCGCTGAGCGTTGAACTTGGACCGGGGCTTATAGAAAATATATTCGACGGCATACAGAGACCGCTGGAAACCATGCGCAGCCTTACAGGCGACAATATAACCCGCGGTATCAAGATTCCTGCTCTTAACAGGGAGAAAGAGTGGGAATTCGTTCCGGTCAAAAAAGCCGGGGACTATGTACAGGCCGGTGACATCATAGGAACAGTACAGGAGAACGAGGTTTTCCAGCACCGGATAATGGTTCCCTATGGCATTGAAGGAACCATTGAATCTATAGAATCAGGGAAGTTTACCATCGAACAGGTTGTTGCAAAGGTCAGGGACAGGAACGGCAATATTGTTGATCTGACCATGATGCAGAAATGGCCTGTCCGAAAGGCAAGACCATACAAGGAAAAGCTGACGCCCAACACACCGCTCATTACAGGACAAAGGATAATCGATACCCTCTTCCCGATAGCCGCGGGTGGAGTGGCTGCAATTCCTGGTCCTTTCGGAAGCGGCAAGACGGTTGTCCAGCATCAGCTCGCAAAATGGGCCGAAGCAGACCTGGTCGTCTATATTGGCTGCGGTGAGCGCGGCAACGAGATGACAGACGTTCTCATGGAGTTCCCTGAGCTTAAGGACCCGAAAACAGGCCATCCCCTGATGAAAAGAACGGTACTTATAGCAAACACCTCGGACATGCCTGTTGCTGCCCGTGAAGCGTCTATTTATACAGGAATAACCATAGCGGAATATTTCAGGGATATGGGATACTCTGTGGCCCTGATGGCTGACTCCACGTCCCGCTGGGCCGAAGCCCTCCGCGAGATGTCAGGGCGTCTTGAGGAAATGCCCGGCGAAGAAGGTTATCCTGCATACCTGGCATCGCGCCTTGCCCAGTTCTATGAAAGGGCCGGTAAAGTCAGGACCCTATGCTCTGACGACAGGATCGGGTCCATCAGCGCCATAGGCGCCGTATCGCCTCCAGGCGGTGATATATCCGAACCGGTGTCACAGGCTACCCTGAGGATAGTGAAAGTATTCTGGGGACTCGACTATAACCTTTCATACAAGAGGCATTTCCCAGCCATCAACTGGCTGCAGAGCTATTCCCTTTATACGGACAAGCTTTCTGACTGGTACCGCGAGAATATCTCCAGGGACTGGAACAGGTTCAGGGCTGATATGATGCGTATCCTCCAGGAAGAAGCGGGGCTCCAGGAAATCGTCCAGCTGGTAGGTATAGACGCTCTTTCCCCTGCCGACAGGGTCACCCTTGAGGCAGCCAGGTCCATCCGCGAAGACTTCCTGCAGCAGGATGCCTTCAATGAGATCGATACCTATACCACCCTTGAAAAACAGTACAGGATGATCAGGATCATCATGGCTTTCTATGAAAAATCCCAGGAAGCCGTGAAGAAAGGCGTGGATATTGAAGACCTCTTCAAGCTGCCTGTCAGGGAAAAGATCAGCCGTATGAAAATGATATCCCAGGAACAGGGAAGCAAGCCTTTTGATGAAATAGAAGAAGAGCTTACCAGGCAGATTGAGGCTTTATATAAATAATTCGGAGGTAAATGGGACTGTTTCGCAGATCATCATGTCGCTGATACTCAATCGGAATGACATTCAATGATCAGGACAGTCCGCAAGGGAAGGAGAGAAGAGCTTAATGCTTAAGGAATATCGATCGATTGCCGAAGTTGCCGGGCCATTAATGCTGGTTCGCAACGTGGAAGGGGTAACATATAACGAACTGGGCGAGATAGAGCTTGCCAATGGCGAGATAAGGCGCTGCAAGGTCCTTGAGGTGGACGGGAACACAGCCTTGGTACAGTTGTTCGAGAATGCCGTCGGCATCAACCTTTCGAACAGCAAGGTCCGTTTCCTCGGGCGCAGCCTTGAACTGCCGGTATCTGAAGATATGCTGGGGCGCGTATTCGACGGGCTCGGGAAGCCCATCGACGGAGGACCGGCCATTATCCCTGAAAAGAGGCTGGACATAAACGGTCAACCAATTAACCCGACTGCCAGGGACTATCCCAACGAGTTCATCCAGACGGGCGTATCGGCCATCGACGGGCTCAATACCCTTGTCAGAGGCCAGAAACTCCCGATCTTCTCGGCATCAGGACTGCCCCATGCCGACCTGGC